>JAICMB010000312.1 GCA_025929455.1 Bryobacteraceae bacterium
ACCTTGTAGCTGCGCGATCTGCTGCCCCTTGGTCATCGATTCCGGCATGGCTTTGCCGTTCATCTCGGCGAGCTTCGGCTTGTAGTCGAACGTTTCAAGATGCGAAGGACCGCCCGCTTGATAAAGGTAGATGACGCGCTTGGCTTTGGGCGCAAAATCGAGTGGATTGACGACGCCCTTCGATTGCATATTGGCGGCCGGCGCGGCGAACAGGCGCGGGCTCAGCAGCGAATTGAGCGCCACTAGCCCAAGGCCCGCCGCACCGCGGCCGAGAAAAGTCCGCCGGTTTACGTCGCGGATGAAATTTTCATTGATAGGCATCGTTCAGTTCCTCGTAATCACTTCGTGCAGGTTCAACACCGCGCGCGTAACGGTGGTCATGGCGGCAAGTTGAGCCGGGTTGTCTTTGCGCGCGAACGGCGCTTCGCCTTCGGAGAGAAACTCGCGCGCGCTGGCCGGTGCGGCGCTGAAGCGGCGCAAGTCGCGGCGGTACAGTTCGCGCAAGATCGATACCTCTTCGGGATGAGGATCACGGTCGAGCGCGCGCTCAAACACCCACTTGATGCGCGTGTTAAATGTCGCCCCGCCGTCCGCGACGGCATGTTGCGCGAACACGCGCGCGGCCTCCACGAACATCGGATCGTTCAATAGATCGAGCGCTTGCAGCGGTGTGTTGGAAACGACACGATTGACCGTACACTCCTCACGCGTAGGCGCGTCGAAGTTCAACAGGCTCGGGTGCAGGTAGGTGCGTTGCCATGTGGTGTAGACGCCGCGGCGGTACAGATTCTCGCCGCGGCTGGCGGAATACTCGCGCTTGGGGAAGTTGAGCGCCGCAAGATAGCCGGGCGGCTCCACGGGATTGACGCTGGGGCCGCCGAACTTTTCGGCCAGTAAACCCGAGACCTGCAGCGCGATATCGCGCACGTTTTCGGCGTCAACGCGATACCGGTTCTGATGCGCCAGCAGCCGGTTCTCCGGGTCCTTCTCTTCGCTCGCGGGATCGGCGAGCGAGGTCTGCCGGTACGTGTGGCTGGTGACGATCAGGCGGATGATGTGCTTCATGTCCCAATCGTGGGTATTGTTTTCGAGCGGCGCGGTGAACTCGGGATGCATGAACTCGGACGCCATCCAGTCGATTAGTTCCGGATGCGTGGGCCACTCGCCCTGCGAGCCGAGATCATCGAGCACCTTCGAAATACCGGTTCCGAAGAACTGCCGCCACAGGCGGTTCACGAACGCGCGCGCGGTGAGCGGATTTTCGGGCGATACCACCCAGTTGGCGAGGTCGAGCCGCGTGGCGCGCCGGTCGCCGGTATCGAGCTTGCCGAGAAATTCCGGGATGGCGGGCTGCACGATGGGCTGCGAGTCGTCCATCCAATTCGCGCGGGGCAGGATGTGAACGACGCGCGGTTCCACCGCAACGGTCGTGACCACGTGCGGAATCGCGGCGATGAGCAGGCCGCGCTCGCTGTCGAGCCGCTGTACTTCGGCGTACTCAGCAGCGATGGTGGGATCGGACCAGAGGCGGTACTCGCGGATGGCTTTGTTTTCTTTTTCGCTGCGCTCGGCGGCGGGCTTACGCAGCGCTTTGACGACGTCGTCGGGAACGCCGCTCGCCCAGCTTTTCGCGCCGCTGGGGTCGTTGCTGCGCATGCGCCGGCCCGCGCTGGCTTCAGGCGGCGCTGCGAATGCGCCTCCCGCGAGCGCCAGCCGGAAGCGGCCGATCACGGCCTTGCGCAACTCGGATTCATGCCGCAGCGTGACGACGATGTGCGAGCCCGCGCGTGTCTTGACCGGCTCCGCAAAGCGCATGGCAAGAAACGGATCGCGCGCCTCGCCGAAGCGCACGCCCCACGCCGTCGTGCGGTCGCCATCGATGGCGGCCATGGGAGGCATGCTGGGATCGGTAGTGCTCGTGCGCGACGGCGGCGTATCGTTCACGGTCGCCAACGTGAAATTCAGTTTGCGCGGCCGGCGGCCTGGCTCGATGACCGACGCTTCAATTTCGCTGATCAGGAAGCGGTCCGCCCCGCGGGCGTAACGCGCGCCCGGCAGGCTCTCGTCCTGCACCACGTCGATGCCCAGCTCCGTCCAGGTGCCCGCGCCGGGTTTGAGCGTGACCACGTAGGTTTCGTTGTCCGGATTCGGCCCGCTCGCGACGACCAGGCCGTCGCCGGGCTTGCGGCCGGATTTCAGGCTGCCGTCGAGGTAATAGTTGCTATCGACCGGCTGCTCGTTATAGATGGTCAACTTCGCGCCGTGCAGCGCGCGCGCCGCCACCGGGTGCTGCCATTTCCACGCCAGTTCGCCGGCGCCCCAGCGCTTCAACAGATCGGCTTCCCACTGTTCTTCGTTGGCAAGCGTCGCCGTTTTGTCGTCGAGCTTCGATTGCGCAGACGCCAGTTTCTCGTCGAGCGACGCAAGCTGCTGTTTCTGCTCGTCGCTCGGAAGCTGCAACTGCGCGCCCCAGGCTTTGGTGCCGCGGTCGGGCATGAGGCCCGTTTCCTGCACATCCGCGAAGAACGCCTTCATCGCGTAGAAATCTTTCGTCAGAAACGGGTCGAATTTATGA
This sequence comes from Bryobacteraceae bacterium, assembly GCA_025929455.1. The sequence goes on from JAICMB010000312.1 coordinate 2,576, forward strand.
TCGTGGCATTCGGCGCAACCCATGGTGCTGCCAAGCCACACCGCGCTGATGTCCCGCACGCGGTCCGCACCGTACTTGGCGATGTACTCTTTCGGCTGCAGGCCGCCCTCCGCCGAGGTCGGGTTCAGGCGATTGTAGGCCGAGGCGACGCGCTGTTCGAGCGTGGCGTTCGGGATCAGGTCGCCGGCAATCTGCTCGCGGGTGAACTGGTCGAACGGTTTGTTTTCAAGAAACGAGCGCAGCACGTAGTCGCGGTACGGCCACGCCGGGATGGGGTTATCGCCATGGAAGCCGCAGGTATCGGCGTAGCGCACCGCGTCCAGCCAGTGCATGGCGCGCTGCTCGGCGTACCGTGGCGATGCGAGCAGCCGGTCCACTACCTTGTCGTATGCCTCCGGCGAGTTGTCGTCGAGAAAATCGTGAAGCTCCTGCGGCGTGGGCGTTAGGCCGGTGAGGTCGAGTGTGACGCGCCGGAGCAGCGTGCGCTTTTCGGCCTCCGCCGACGGGCGCAGGCCCTCGTGCGCGAGCCGTTCCAATATGAAGTTGTCGATCGGGTTCTTTACGTCGGCCGTGTCGGCAACCGCGGGCAAGGCCGGCCGCTTGATCGGCTGATACGCCCAGTGACCCTCGTAAACCGCCCCTTCCGCCACCCACTGCCGGATGGTCTCCTTCTGCTTTTCGGTCAGCTCCCTATGCGCGAACTTCGGCGGCATGATTTTGCCGTTGGTCGCGAAGATACGCTCAATGATCTCGCTCTGCTCGGGGTGCCCGGGCACGATGGGAACGCGGCCGCGCGCGGTAGGCTTGGTCGCCTGCTCGCGGATATCGAGCCGCATGCCCGCCATGCGCGAACTCTTGTCCGGACCGTGGCACCGGAAACACGTGTCCGACATGATCGGCCGTATGTCGCGGTTAAAACTGACGTGGTCGGGTGCTTCGGCTGCGACCAAGTTGACTAAGCAGAGGGATGCTGCGGCGGCAAGACAAAGCAGGGGGCGCATTAAATCGAGAATAGCGGAATTGAACCGGCGTGGGCGCAGCCTGAGCTAATCTATCACCGTGACGCAGCGCTTTGCGATCTTCGCCGTCGTCGCCCTGGCCGTGATCGCCGCCGGCGTCTGGGCCGTGTTTTTCAGCACCCGTGGCAACCATCTGCAATTGCAGGGCGAGATTCTAAAGGTCCGCACCGGCGAGATCGATGCGCAGAACAGCGCGGCGATCGTCGATTTCCGCGCTACGGACACCTCCGATATCCAGTTCGTCGTCCGCGAGGTGGTACTGACGGTCGAGAAGGCCAACGGCGAAAAGGTCGACGGCGACCCCATCGCGAAATCCGACATCCAGCGCCTGCTCGAGTACAACCAGTTCCTGGGAAAACAGTACAACCAGATGCTCGTGATCAAAGACAAGATCGAACCGCACCAGACCATCGACCGCATGACCGCCGCCCGCTTTGAAATGCCCCTGAAGGACCTGGAGGCCGCCAAACAGATCACCGTGCATATCCAGGACGTGGACGGCCCCGTTTGGGAGACCAGCCACGCGCTGACCGACGCATCCTTGCCAGCTCCCGCCGCACATTAACGGACTTTTAAACAGATTCAGAAACTTACCTCTGGACGAAAAAATCCAATGATGTGAGAATGTGTTTATCGGAACCAACTTAGGAAGTTAGAGTGCTCCCCACAACGCTATTTGAGGAGGAGCAGGACGGCCGTGTTCTGTCTTCTCTGCCCTGGATACAGGTCAACCCGAACGCCCCGTATTTTCAGACCGAAAGCGGCGAAGCCTGGACGCCCATCGGTCAGAACGACGGTATCACCTGGCCCGAGTTCAAGGGCCTATATAAGCGACGCGACAGCGCCAGCACCGAGCGGTACATCCAGTACCTCGCCGCGCAGGGCGTCACCTGCCTGCGGCTGATGCTCGAATACAGCCAGTTCACCTCGCATGACTTCGAGCGCCCCGCGGGCGTGTTCCGCCCGGAGATGGTGCAGCTTTGGGACGACATTTTCGCCCTGTGCGAGCGTTATGGCCTGCGCATCCTGCTGACGCCCTTCGACACGTTCTGGCTGTGGCTCAAGTGGGACAAGCACCCCTATAACAAGAAGAATGGCGGCCCCTGCACGGACCGCAAGCAGTTTCTGCTCTGCCGGGATACGCGCGAGACCATCAAGGCGCGGTTCGCCTTTGCGATCGACCGTTGGAGCCATAGCGGCGCGCTGTTTGCCTGGGACCTGTGGAACGAGATCCACCCGTCGTATTCGCAAGATAGCGCGGAGTGTTTCGGCGAGTTTATCGAGGAACTGAGCTTTTTCGTCCGGCGCCGCGAGCTGCACCTGCACGGGCGCTCGCACCCGCAGACTGTTTCGGTATTCGGGCCGCACATGGTGCTCGACCGCCGCATCC
>JAICMB010000654.1 GCA_025929455.1 Bryobacteraceae bacterium
CCCTACCAACTGCGGCTGGTGCTCGACCAGGGCTACTGGCCGGATTCCGGCATCACCGCGCCCGACGACGAGGCGTACCGCCGCGATATCGAACTCGCGCAGGCGATGGGCTTCAACGGCGTCCGCAAGCATCAGAAGATCGAGGACCCGCGGTTCCTGTATTGGGCCGACCGCCTCGGCCTGCTGGTTTCCGCCGAGATGGCGAACGCGTATTCATTTGACAGTGAGTCCGTCGGACGGCTGACGCGCGAATGGATCGATGCCGTACACCGCGACTACAATCACCCGAGCATCATTATATGGGTGCCGCTGAACGAGAGCTGGGGCGTGCCGAACATCAGCGACTCGCGGCAGCAGGCACACCTGAAAGCGATGTACATGCTGACCAAGTCGCTCGACTCGACGCGGCTGGTGATCGACAACGACGGCTGGGAGCACACCGACTGCACCGACCTGTTTGCCATGCACGACTACTCTCGGACCGGCGATGTGTTCTACGACCGCTTCAAGACCGTGCAGGAGGGCTGTATTCCGGTGCCGTCGCAGGGCAAGATGTTCCTGGCGCCGGGCTACCATTACAACGGCTCACCGGTTTTCCTATCGGAGTTCGGTGGGATATCGTACGTGCCGGACGAGGCGCAAGCGCCGGCGAACTCGTGGGGTTACGAGGGCATGGAGCACACTGCTCAGGCGACGGTCGACCGTATGCGCGGGCTGTTCGAGGCGGTGGCGAAGATGCCGAAAATCATCGGCATCTGCTACACACAGCTAACGGACGTGGAGCAAGAAGTGAACGGCTTGATGACATACGATCGCAAGCCCAAGTTCGACGTCCACGAGATTCGGGCGATCAACCGGCTGCTGCGGTAAGGACGGTTACGGCGGCGCGCCGCACCTTCAGTTGCACCGAGACTCCAGCGAGCGTAGCCGCTACAGGCGTGTCTGTTGCGCGCCCGTACCCGGCAGATTTATGCCCATGAGACTCACGCACCCGGCCGCACCACGCGATCTACACACGGCGCTACCCTGCCGGATTTTGTAAATCTCTGAACTTTTCCGCGCAGCGTAGCGTCGTTTAGGACATGGCGTACGTGTCGTTTGGCGCCGGTGCACCTGCCCTCGGTATGGAACAAAGCAATGCCGGCCCGGGGCGTCCAATCGTGAAGGCGCTCTTTGCCGCTAGTTGTTTGCTGTCGTTCGTCTCCTGGTACACGACCTACGAAGGGATGGCGCTGTACCTGTCTGTATGGTTCGCGCTACTCGCGTCCGTGGGCATTCAACTCGCGCTGGTTATGGTCGCGTGGCTCGCGGGTTTTTCACCCGCGATGCGATCCGCCAACCGGCGCGCGCTCCTCATCACGGTTTACGCGGTAACGGCAATGGTGTCGATCACGTTCTCGTACGTGAGCCTATATCGCTGGTTCAGTGCACACGAGCGGCCGGCGGAGATTGAGCGCAAGTTGTACGATGCACTGAACGGCTCGGCGGAGAAGGCGCGCGCGACGCTGACGTCCGCGATCGACGAACAGCAGAAACACGTGCTCGCGCTGCAAGATATGACGGAAGCGGAGAAAACACACGGGCGCATTGCTCGCGCGCAGGATGCCGATCCGTACCTGGCGGATGTGCGCGCCGCGGTCGCGAAAGAAGCGCAAACGTACGAGGCTAATTACAAAGAAGGTGCGGGCGAGGGCGTGCGTTATTCGGCGTTCGACCGCTACACCAAACTGGCGCAGCAGGCGCTCGACCGCATGCAGCAGTCGGCGCGCGATCTTGACGGTCTGCGCACCACGCTCAAGCCGCTCGACCCCTCCGACAAGCAGATCGTCACGTTCCGGCAGGCCTATGACAGCATTCCATGGAACGACGTTGAGCAAGCGCTGCACTCCGGCCGCGTAGAGCGTGTGCCGCCGCCGGCGTACGGCGATTACGTCGACAAGTCCGCTTCGACCCAGGAAGATCTGTTGATCGCGTTCAACGAGTTGTTCACCGCGCCGACGCCGCGGCATATTTTTGCCCTGGCGCTCGCAGCGTTTATCGATGTCATTATTTTCCTGCTGGCGTTTGCGAGCGGGCCGTATTTCTTCGGCAGCACCGAAGAGCGCTGGCTGGCGGCGGGAGCCGCGCTCGATGGACTGGACACGCAAATCTTCGCGCGTGACTTTCTGCGAAAATTCGTACCGGGCCCGCGCGGCATCGCGCGCGTGGACGCGGCGTCGCTCGCGCCGGGGGAGCAGCAGTTCTGCTTACTGATGGTGCAGCGGAAGCAGGCCGTGCTTTCAGAGGAAGACGGCAGACAGGTGTATTACGTCGATCGCACCGTGCACGAGCAGTTGATGGAATCAATCGCGGCGCAGCATTTTCCGTTACGCGCCGCGGCAACGCAGCCGGCGAAGTAGCGGCGGGTGGGACCGCCGGTTTCCACTCGCCACCTCTGAGCAATGTGGGGCAGACGCCCGCGGTCTTCTAAGGAACTTCCGGCGCCGACGCTCTGACGTGGGCCAGGTTGTCAACCTGCGGCGGGTTGCCAAACCCGCGTCGTCCGACGCACGATGCCCCGGGCTCAGTAGAGAGACCCAGTTC
>JAICMB010000063.1 GCA_025929455.1 Bryobacteraceae bacterium
AGCTGTTCCACCGGCTGCGTCGCGAAGAGATCGACGCCTATCTCGCAAATCGCCGCGCGAAGGGTTTCACGGTAATTCAGGCCGTGGTGCTCGCCGAATTCGATGGCCTGCACGCGCCCAACGCGTACGGAGCGAAGCCGCTTGCGCATGATTATCCGGGGCGTCCTGAAGACGCTTATTTCGAGCTCGTCGACTACACGGTGGCGCGCGCTCGCGAAAACGGTTTGTACATCGGCATGCTGCCGACCTGGGGCGATAAGGTGACCGCGCGTGAGGGCGGCATCGGCCCCGTTGTTTTCAACCCGGCGAATGCGCGCCTGTACGGGCGCTTTCTCGGCGAGCGTTATGGCGGCGCGCCGAACATCATCTGGATACTCGGAGGCGACCGCACCGCCAATGGCGAAGAGGCCGTGTGGCGCGCGATGGCGGCAGGCATACAGGAGGGCGACGGCGTGCGGCACCTAATCACGTTTCATCCGCGCGGCGGCCGTTCGTCATCGCAGTGGTTCCAGAACGACCGCTGGCTTGCGTTCAACATGCTGCAATCCGGGCATAGCCGTCGCGACCTTGCCAACTATGAGATGATCACGGCCGATTACAAGCGCAGGCCCGTAAAGCCCGTTATCGACGGCGAGCCGCGCTACGAAGACCACCCCATCAACTGGAACCCCAAAAACGGCTGGTTCGATGCCTTCGACGCGCGCCAGGCGGCCTACTGGGCGCTGTTCGCCGGAGCGCCCGGCCATACCTACGGCTGCCATGATATCTGGCAGTTTTGGACTCCCGCGCGCAAGCCGATTTCGAGCGCACGCACGGACTGGCACAAGGCGATCGACCTGCCGGGATCGTTTCAGATGCAGCATGCGCGGATGTTGCTCGAATCGCGCCCGTTCTTCTCGCGCGTGCCCGATCAGGGCTTGCTCGCACAGGACGCTGGCAGCGGAGCGGACCATGTGCAAGCGACGCGCGGGTACGGCTATGCGTTCGTGTACGTTCCGACCGGCAAGCCGGTGCGTGTCGCGCCGAGGGCCATCGGCGCCGGAACGCTGCAGGCGTGGTGGTATGATCCTCGCACGGGCGAATCGCGGCGTATCGGGAAAGTGCGCGGTGTATCTGAGGCTAACTTCATGCCGCCAAGTACGCCCCGCCGCGGCAACGATTGGGTGCTGGTGCTCGACGATGCGGAACGGCGGTTTGCGCGGCCCGGTGTTGTAAACGGGAGCGCCGGTCCCGCACGGCTGCCGTGAAGCGGCCGTCGACGCGGCAGGTCCGATCCCGATCGGCTACAATATAGGTTCCGAAGCATTTGTCCCCAAGGATCCCCCATGCAGACAGCGCTCCTCACGAAGGTAATCAATAAGCATCGCCGTACTAACGTTCCGGAGTTCCGGCCCGGCGACACCATTCGCGTTCACGTCAAAATCCGCGAGGGCGACAAAGAGCGCCTGCAGGCCTTCGAGGGCACCGTCATCGCGCGCAAAAACACCGGGCTCGGTGAAACCGTCACGGTGCGCAAGATCAGCTTTGGACAGGGCGTCGAACGCATTTTCCCAGTCAATGCGCCGGTGATCGACCGTATTGACGTGGTCCGCACCGGACGTGTGCGCCGCGCCAAACTGTACTATCTACGCGGTCTGAGGGGCAAAGCGGCGCGCCTGCGCGAACGCGACTAGACCGCTTCCACGAACGCGGTCTTTTGAAGTGAAAATCTCCGGCAAGTTCGAACGGGACGCGCGCCAGCGCGGGTACCACGTTATCGCCGGTCTTGATGAAGTCGGACGCGGCGCTTTGTTCGGTCCCGTTTTCGCCGCAGCCGTGGTGCTCGCGCCGGAGCGGCCCATTCGCGGACTGCGCGACAGTAAGGAGCTTCCGCCCGCGCGCCGCGAGTTGCTGGCGGAGCGCATCCTAGTGCGTGCCGCTGCCTGGGGCATCGCCGCGGCCGACGCGTTCGAGATTGATCGCCTCAATATTCTGCAGGCCTCCAAGCTGGCCATGACGCGCGCGCTCGCGATGCTGAACCCCGCGCCGGACTGCCTGCTGGTCGATGCCGTCGCAATCGATTCTCCTCTGCCGCAACAAGCCATCATCCACGGCGACGCGCTGTCGTTTTCCATAGCCGCAGCGTCCATTCTGGCGAAGGTGGAGCGCGACGCCTGTATGCGCGAATGGGACAAAGTGTTTCCCCAGTACGGCTTCAAAAATCACAAAGGCTACTCCACACCCGAACATTGGGAAGCCCTCCGGGCGCACGGCCCCACGCCGCTGCACCGCTTCAGCTTCTGGCCGGTGCGCGACAACTGCCCGCACGCAATGTGGGCCGGATATCCCAAGCAGGCGGACCTGTTCGAACGCATCGCGGATGCGGAGGCCGGGGAGATCGGCGCGTGGGCGTAGGCGATAGCAGGGTGGCGGGACGGGAGGCCGTAGGGACAATGGAGCGGCCGCGGGTTCCGTTTCACCGGAAGCTGGGCAGCTTCATCTTCGTCGCGTTCGCGTTCGAGTTGGGCGTTTTTCTGCTCGTTTTTCCGTGGCTCGGCAATTGGGGCCGCGCCTCGATCCCTGGCCTGACGGTCTGGCTGGGGACCTATTGGGGCAGTTCGTATCTGCGGGGCGCCATTAGCGGCCTCGGCGCGCTAGACCTGTATGTTTCACTGTCGGAGTTTGCCAGACTGCGGAGAAGCTGGGGCGCTGGGCGGTAAGATGAAAGCATCGCGCGATGAGTGAAATAGTGGAGGGCGGCGCCGTAGCGCTAGCGGGGGAGTCGCCCGCGGCCGCACCGGCGATGGCCCGCTCTGAGCGTGCGCGCGGTGCGGTAGCGGAATGGACCGTCATCGCGCTGCTGTTGCTGTTCGCGACCACGACGCTGGTGCAGGCGTACGTGATTCCATCGGGATCGATGGAAGACACGCTGCTCATCGGCGATCATCTACTGGTGGACAAGCTCGCATATGCGCCCGCCGGGCCGGTAAGCAAATACCTGTTGCCGTATGAAGAGCCTAAGCGCGGCGACATCGCGGTGTTCCGATATCCCATCAATATCCGCGAGACGTTCGTAAAACGCGTGATTGGCATTCCCGGCGATCGCATCCGCATCGTGAACCAGCAACTCTATCGCAACGGCGTGAACGTACCGGAGCCGTACGTTTTCCACAAGAATCCTTACGGCGATTCGTACAAGGATAATTTCCCGGGCGAGCCGAATACGTTCGTCTTTGAGCCGGCGCGCGATATGCTGCAGAACCATGTCGTGAACGGCGAAGTGGTGGTGCCGCCGGGCCGATACTTCGTCATGGGCGATAACCGCGACAATTCGCTGGACAGCCGGTATTGGGGCTTCGTGCCGCGCGACAACATTATCGGCAAGCCGCTGGTCGTATACTGGTCCTACGAAGCTCCGACGGCTGACCTTACGGCCAGCACCATTCCGGCACTTTGGCGTCATAGCGCCGATATGGCGCTGCACCTGTTCACGCGCACACGTTGGCGCCGCACTTTGATGTTGATACATGGCTACCACGGCAACCACTAAACCCGCCGCAAAAGGCGCCGCGCCCACGCCGGCAGCACCCGCGCAGCCGCCTCGTAACTCGCTCGCAGAGTGGGTTGTTACGTTCCTGATTCTCGTTTTCGGCGTCACGTTTATCGCGCAGCCGTTCGTGATCCCGACCTCGTCGATGCATAATACGCTGCTGACAGGTGACCACCTGATCGTCGACAAGCTCGCGTACTCGCCGCCGGGTCCGGTCTCGCAGTACCTGCTGCCGTATCAGGACGTGAAGCGTGGTGACATTATCGTCTTCCGTCACCCCGTGCTGCTTCAGGAAGATTACGTGAAGCGCGTTATCGGCGTCCCCGGCGATCACATCAAACTAGTGAACAAACAGCTCTGGTTGAACGGGCATGCGGTGAAGGAGCCGTATGTGATCCACCTGTATGACAGCATCGATCCGTACCGCGATAACTTCCCGAACGGCGGCCCGATCGACTATGTGTCCGATCCGCGTATGGGCGAGCGCGCAAACGAGATGCTGCAGAATGACGTGAAGAACGGCGAACTCGTGGTGCCGCCCGGCAACTATTTTGCGATGGGCGATAACCGCGACAATTCGCTCGACAGCCGGTACTGGGGGCTGGTGCCGCGCGACACCATTACAGGCAAGCCGACGATCATCTTCTGGTCATACGACGCCTCAACCGAGGACCTGCGCGACTACAACGTCCGGCACTTCATCGATCTGTTCATGCACTTTTTCACGAAAACGCGTTGGGACCGCACGTTGAAGCTGGTGCATAGATACCCGCTGCAGTAGTGCTCACGCGCGCCGGCTCGGCGGCGGCCACAGTTCGAAGCGATTGCCGTCCGGGTCCACGGCCCATCCGAAGCGCCCGTACTCGTGCTCCTCGATTTTCTCGTCCACGGCGACGCCGGCCGCGCGAAGTTGCCGCAACATGCCGTCCAGATCGTCGACGATATAGTCGATCATGAACGGCGCGGCGCTCGGGGCGAAATACTTCGTGTCTTGCGGAAACGGCGCCCAGACGGTGGTGTGTCGTTCGCCATCGCCGCTCGTCCATTCAAGGGACACCGATCCTTGTTCTGGTTTTAAACCCAGATGGTTTTCATACCAGTTATTGAGGGCCTGCGGATCTGCGCTTTTAAAGAAGATTCCACCAATGCCGAGCACGCGCGCCATGTGGATGATGGCAGCGCGCGATAGCGGTCTATCGAGCGGGCGCCGATGCGCCGTACACACGGTTGCGGTGCGCTCGCCTACGGCAGCGATCAATCGTAGGCAATACCGCGAGTCTTCTGGCGAAGCATAGTTGAATCACGAGTCTTGTTCAATATCATTCACCGCACACCCGCATGTGATGATATAGAACGAAACGCATGTCCAACGTTCAGAGTGTTCGTGAAGCGCTGCGGCGCGGTGAAGGTATCGTCCGTCTTGCGCCGTGCTGGGTTCCGCGCGCGTTTTTGATGCCAGGCGGCCGGCTCAAGCTTGACCCGCGCGATCTGTATGTGCTCGGAGCCCATCGCGGCGGAATCGACGAGCGCTGGTTCTCCTCCACCACTCACGCCGACAACGGCCCGGGCACGCCTGAGGATGAGGGCTTGAGCTACATCGCGTGCGGCGACAAGAAAGTTCTGCTGAAAGAAGGCATCGACGAACTCGGCGACGAGCTTCTTGGCGCCGATGTCATGCGCGAGCAGGGCGGCTGGAATCTCCTGTGCAAGTTTTTCGATAACCTCGGACCCATACCGCACCACATGCACCAGAACGAGCGCGACGCGCGCCGCGTCGGTCGCAACGCCAAGCCGGAAGCCTACTACTTTCCGCCTCAATATAACTTCAAGGACAACAATTTTCCGTACACGTTCATGGGCCTCGAACCGGGCACCACGCGCGACGACGTGCGCCGGTGTCTCGAGCACTGGAACGAGGGCGACAACGGCATTCTCGATCACTCGAAAGCGTACAAGCTGAAGCCCGGCACCGGATGGCAGATCGACCCTGGCATTCTGCACGCGCCCGGCTCGCTGGTCACTTATGAACCGCAGGTGAACTCGGACGTTTTTTCGATGTTCCAGTCGATGGTAGAAGGCCGCGCGGTGCCCTGGGACCTCTGCGTGAAGGATGTGCCCGCCGAACACCACGACGACCTCGACTACATTCTCGACATGCTCGACTGGGATGCCAATGTCGATCCGGAGTTTGCAAAAAACCGGCTGTTCCATCCGGCAGAGGCATCGCGGGACGACGCGCATCACGAGAACTGGGTCGTATACTCAACGCCGTTCTACTCGGCGAAAGAGCTCACGGTGTATCCCGGCTGCACGGTCACCGTGTGCGACGCGGCGGCACACGGACTGATTGTTACGCAGGGCTGGGGAACCGTCGGCAAAATGGACGTAGAAACGCCGTCGCTCATCCGCTACGGCCAGATGACGAAAGATGAGTTGTTCGTTTCGGCCGCTGCCGCACGACAAGGCCTGCAAGTTACAAATCGCAGCGATACAGAAAATCTGGTGATGCTGAAACACTTCGGACCGGGCAATCCGGACGCATTCGGACGAAACGGCAGGCCGAGACAGGCATGAAATACGCAGTCAACACTCTGCTGTGGACGGCCGCATTCGACAAGTCGCATCTCGATCTGCTGCCGCGCATACGCGAGGGAGGGTTCGACGGTGTTGAGGTCGCTCGCTTCGCTTTCGATGGTTTTCCCGCCGTTGCCGTGCGACGGGCGGCCGAGGCAGCGGCCCTCGAGGTGATCATATGCTCGGCATTGACTGATGGCATGAGCCTCATCCGGCGTGAAACGCACGATCAGGCGCTCGAATTTCTTCGCACGGGAATCCGCGCCGCCGCGGACTCCGGAGCCAAGCTGTTGGTGGGTCCGTTCTGCTCGCCGGTCGGATATCTGCCGGGGCGACGGCGCACGCCCGACGAATGGACCCTGGCTGTTGATGGCCTGCGCGCACTGGGGCCTTTGCTTGACGACGCGGGCGTGTCGCTCGCGTTGGAACCGCTGAACCGCTTTGAAACATCCTTCTTAAATACAGCGGCGGACGCGGCGGCCCTGTGCGACGCGGTCGGGAACCCCCGCATCGGCGTGTTGTTCGACACCTTTCACGCCAATATTGAAGAGAAATCCCTCGGCTCGGCGCTGACATCGCTCGGATCGCACCTGCTTCACGTACATACCTGCGAAAACGATCGCGGTATCCCGGGCAGCGGCCACATCGAGTGGGACGAGTTATTCAAGACGCTTGCCGAACTGCACTACAACCAATGGCTCACCATCGAGAGCTTCGGATCTGCGATTCCGGAAATTGCGGCCGCCGCCTGTATCTGGCGCGACCTTGCGCCATCACCCGAGGCCATCGCGTTCGAGGGAGTTCAATTTTTGAAAACGGCAGCGCACGAAACGACCGTACGCCGCCAGAGTGTATAATCGCGAGACACGGAGTAATTATGGCTGATCACGCTACCGCCCTCGTACCCGAGAAGAAAGGCTCCGCCCTGGACGGCATTTCGGGCATGTTTAACGCATTTATCGATCCCGCCGCTACCGCCCGCAACATGCGAAGCCCCTGGGCCTGGATTTTCCCATTCCTCGCGATTTGCATCGCAACCACTTTCATAACGCTCGCGATGATCCCCATCACGCTGAACGTTATGCGCATGAACCCGCCCAACGGTGCGACGGGTGAACAACTTAACAGGATACTGAGCGTCACTGGAACCATCATGCACGGGACGGCTTACGGCAGCCCCATTATGATTGGCATTTTCCTGGCCATATTCGCTGCTCTGATCCTCGCCATGTGCAGTATCTTCAGCATCAAAACAAAGTTTCGTGATGTGTTCTCGGTCCTTTGCGCTTGCGGCATGATCACGCTGCTGCAGGCTGTGGCGGGTTACCTGGTGATCCGCGCGAAGGGGGCAGACATCCAGAGCATGCAGCAGCTAAAACCGTCGTTCGGTCTCGATATTTTCTTCGCCGATCTGAAGGGACCCGGCTTCGCACTGCTGAACTTCTTCTCGATTTTCGAGATCTGGTACATCATCATGCTCGGGTTGGTGTTCGCGTACATGGTGCGCACTAAGAAATCGCAGGCTTTCCTGGCGACATCGCCGGCCTGGATTGTGCCGCTGTTGCTGTCGGTGGTTGGCGCGATGTTCCAGCGCGGATAGACGCGCGAATCACACTGCTGCGAGCACCGCGTCCGTCATCTGGGCCGTAGTATTCGATCCACCCAGGTCGGCGGTACGCACTTTGCCCTCGCTCAGAACCGACGCCACCGCTTCTTCCAGATGAACGGCCGCACCATGCAGGTCGAGGTGATCGAGCATCATCGCCGCGGATACGATTGCGGCCAGTGGATTCACTACGCCGCGTCCCGCGATGTCGGGCGCGGAGCCATGCACCGGTTCGAACATCGAGGGGTGCCGCCGCGTAGGATCGAGGTTCGCGCTCGGCGCTAATCCGATGCTTCCTGTCACAGCTGCGGAGATGTCACTCAGGATGTCGCCGAACAAGTTCGACGCGACCACTACGTCGAAACTGCCGGGCCGGCGAATGAAATTCATAGCGGCCGCGTCCACCAGCAGCGATTCCGTCGTGATGTCCGGATATTCAGCTGCGACCTCCTGGAAGACACGATCCCACAGCACCATGCCGAAGCCTTGCGCGTTCGATTTCGTGATGGACGTCAGGCGCTTCTTCTCGTCGCGGCGGCGCGCCAGCTCGAATGCGAAACGGATGACGCGTTCCGTGCCATGCCGCGTGAATACTCCGGCCTGCACCGCGACTTCCGCCGGGTGCGACTGGTGGACAAAGCCGCCCACCTGCGCATACTCGCCTTCGGTGTTTTCGCGCACCACCACCATGTCGATCGCGGGCGCGTCGCGTAACGGACACGGCACGCCCGAATACAAGCGCGCCGGCCGCACGTTTGCAAACTGATCGAAGCCGCGTCGGATCGGCAGCAATAGCCCGTTTAGCGTGATGTGATCGGGAATGGCGGGATCGCCCACCGCGCCGAGCAGGATGGCATCTTTATTCCGCAGCAGGTCCAGCGCGTTCGCGGGCATCATGCACCCGTGTTCGCGGTAATACTGAGCGCCCCAAGCGAACTCTTCGTAATCGAATGCGGCTTGATAGCGCTTGCCTACGGCCGATAGCGCCTGCTGTGCGGCGGGAGTGACTTCCTGGCCCGCGCCGTCGCCCGGAATTACGGCAATGTGAAAGGTTTTCGTGTCCACGGAATTCCGTTTGTGCTTGTACATAGTACAGCAGCACAGTGCGGACGGCGTGGCAAATCGCGGAGGGGGACTGCTGCTAAAGCGGAGCTACTGCTCGCTTTCGCGCATGCGTGCTTCGACTTCGCCCATCACTTCAGGGCCGAGAATGCGGCAGCCGATCTCGCGCATGACTTCGCCCGCTTCGGCCACTTTGCCCATCAGCTTGATGGCAGTCAGATGACCCATGCGATACTCGCTGAGCGTCAGGCGGCGAAGGGCCTGCATGCGGATAGGCCGCATGGTGCGGTCCGCGCAGGGCATCAGGATGTACGTTTCATGCGCCCGCAACTCGGAGCCATCCTCCTTTGTTTCGGCGAAGATCTGCGCGGTGAGTCCTACCTGAACGAAGTTGACGCGCCGGCCGTCGGTCTCCGGAAACAACGCCCAGAGTTCGCGCTCGGTTTCGATGTATTCTTCGTAATCGAACGACGACGGAAGCGGATAAGAGGACCGCGGGTCGAGAAAGGCGTACTGAGACACTTGCACCACCTCCATGCGGCGGCATCGCGCCACCCCATAGCTTGACTGAACTACCGGCTGCATGCGCTTACACGACGAGCACGCGTGCCGGGATCACCTACTTTTTCTGATTTCTTCCAGTCTGCTTTGTTTGACGTGCTTTGTCAAGACGAAAGATACGCCTCGAACCGGCTTACAACAAAAAATGACAGATTTGTAATATAGAGCGCGAGGTGCGATCGCGTATGATCGGACTTGACGCCCCAAATCACGGTCCTCGATGCGGGAGGACAGTACTGTCATTTGATTGCGCGCAAGGTGCGCGACCTCGGTGTTTACGCTGATGTGAAGCCCAGCGATACGCCGGCCGCGGAACTCGCCGGACGCAAGGGCATCATCATCTCCGGTGGACCGAGCAGCGTGTACGAGCCCGACAGCCCCCGCATTGACCCCGCGATCCTATTGCCGACACAACCTGCGGCGATTCTCGGCATCTGTTACGGGCAGCAGATCATAGCGCATGAGCTCGGCGGCATCGTCGAGAAAGGCGAGCGCGGCGAGTATGGGCTCGCGCATCTCGATGGCGTCCGCCCGCACCCGTTATTCGCCGGTGTGAATGGCGGCGGTCAGATATGGATGAGCCATCGCGACCTGGTCCGTGCGGCACCGCCGGATTTTGAAGTGCTTGCGACCACCGCGACCTGTCCGGTCGCGGCGATGGCCCACACCAGCCGCGCGATCGCGGCTGTGCAGTTCCACCCCGAAGTAGTCCACACGCATGGCGGGTCGCGCATCCTGTCGAATTTTGTCTTCGACATTTGCGGCTGTGAGCGCGATTGGGAACCGCGCGGCCGCGTGGGTTCGCTTGAAAACGAAATTCACGAGCGCGCCGCCGGTCGCAACGTTTTCTTTTTCGTCAGCGGCGGGGTGGACTCTACCGTGGCCTACACGCTCTGCCTGCGAGCGCTAGGGCCGGAGCGTGTCTACGGCGTTTACGTCGACACCGGATTCATGCGTGAAGGCGAAACGGATTATGTGCAGCGGCTGTTCGCGCAACTTGGTGCCGATGCCTTTCACATCGAAGATGCATCCGAGGAATTTCTCGCCGCGCTCGACGGCGTTTCCGATCCCGAAGGCAAGCGCCACATCATCGGCGAAAAGTTCGTCGCGGTGCAGGATCGCGTTTTGAACACCGGGCACTTCCTCGATGGGCATTGGATTCTGGGGCAGGGAACCATTTACCCCGACACCATCGAGTCGGGCGGCGCGGCGAAAGCGGACGTCATCAAGACGCACCACAATCGCGTAGCGGGCATCCAGAAGCTGATTGAGTCGGGCCGCGTAATCGAGCCGCTGGCTTCGTTTTACAAGGATGAGGTACGCGAGATCGGCGCGGAACTCGGTATCCCCGGCGAATTCCTGCACCGCCACCCATTTCCGGGACCCGGACTGGCGATTCGCTGCCTGTGCTCGGAGGCGACCGCCGGCACGGCACCGCGCGGGACCGG
>JAICMB010000153.1 GCA_025929455.1 Bryobacteraceae bacterium
GTCGACTGGATGGGCGTAGTGCAGCCGCTTCGCGGACACGAATATGTGTACACGCCCGCGGAGCAGTAGCGACTCGCGCGGACGAAGGGCCAGCCAGCAAGACTGACCGCCCCACGGATACGCTACTGGAGCGATCAGCGAATACGGTAAATCAGGATCGAGAACTCCGATGAACACGTCACGCCGGAAAGCTCGAGGTCGACGCAGTGCATCCCTTTCAGGTACGCGTGCTCCGGCGACGGCGGCTGTCCCGACTGGCGGCAACAAATCTCGTGACCGTCAATCTTGAGCGTTGTTGCTACACCTCCGCCCAGCACAAACCGCCAGACGCCTTCCTGGAAGTACCCTTTTCCGTGCCAGACGAGCGAGTGCGGAACGCTGTTGAGGAACGATCCTCCGGGGCCCTGAACGGTGGGCACGTTCGTACACGCACCGGCGCCCTCCTGGGAGGCGAAGCGGCACTCCTCGACAATCCAAACCGGCCGCGCGGCGCTGCCTAGATGTGCAACCAGCTCCACTTCATGCACCTGGTTGCCGCTGAGTCCGAGCTTGACCTGCAGACTATCGCGCAGTGCCGCTTCAAGACGTACCAGCAGCGGCGAATCGTCATGAACCCAGGCCGTCAAGCGCTGTGGCGTGAACGAACCGTTGTCGGAGACGTCGCCTTCGGGAGTCTGGCCCGGCGCGGTGGTATAGACGACTTTTGTGTGCGACAGCGCGGGCGCCGATGCGGACACGTAGCTCTCATAACGCTGTCCGAGTCGTTCGACAAATGCATACACGTAATCGAGATCCGATGCGGGCACGGTCTGCCAGCGAGTCGAGGCGATGTACTGTTTGGGGGCAGCCGCTGCGCTCACGGCGGCGGGACGCCCTACAGAAGGCTGGTTATCTCCTCGCGAAACATCCTCCGCGATTAGCAGAACGACGGGACGGCGCGTGCGATGCGCGTGGGACAGTAGTTTCAGTTCATCCTGTGCGGGGCGCGGGTCGGGACGCTGCAGGTCCAGGACATATCCCTGCACGTCGCCCGCGTCCGTCAAAAGCATGATCATGGCGATGTCGGGAGCGTCGAGATACGGCGTAGTACCCGACAACGGACCCAGTTCGGTGATGCCGATCCCGATCACAACGCCGGTAACTTCGCGCCCGCCCATCCGGCCATCGATGGACGGACGCGGACAGACGATCACGTCGTCAACGACGTTTCCTTCGTCCGCTGTGGTTGTGTAATCGACCTGAACCGGCAGCACGCGAGCAACGGCGTCCCGCAGAAGACCGACTTGCGCGAGACGTTTATTAGTTTGCGTCAAGTCGCCGTCGAGGTTGCGAATGAAGAACGTCTGGGTGGCGTTGCCGGCGTGTACGGCCTTGACCACAAACTCCACCCATCCATCGCCGCGAGCTTCAATAGACTGAACGAATCCTCTGTAAACAGCCACGTTGCCTCCTCTCAAGGCTGACGCCGTTAACGGCCACCGGCCGGTTCAGACGCCCAATAGGTGTTGTGTTGAATGGCACTCGCGTTGAGCGAGTGTGTCGTGATGACTGCGAGCGTGCCGCGCAGAACGATACCGGCCTTGAAGATGTCCACGGATGTGAGTTCGATGTCGATGTCGCCGACACCGGCGAAATGCGCCGGCAGTCCGCCGAACGGGGGATAGTCGTCGCCCTGAATGAGCTGCGCGATCTCGTTAGGGTCCGTGCTGGCGCAACATGGATCATCGGCCGAGAACTGCCCGGCAACCGGAGTAAAACGGTAACTGCCGTCCGGTTGCTTGTCGGGCGTGAGTGTGATGGGACCTGAAAAGCTGATGTGAGAGTCCGGCCAGCAATCGATATGAATCGTGGCCTGCCCGGCGATCCAGATGTGTCCGTTGGCGACGCCATGCTCGCCGGGATCGGAAAGGTCCGCCGTGATGTCATGCACCTCGACGTCGTGCCCGCGGATATTGCGGTGGCGTCCGTTCTCGGCCGCGATCACGGGCTGAATGATCGAGTCGCACTTCTCTTTATCGACGCTGACTGCAAACTGAGATGCGTCCGCGAACGCGTCCGCGGTATCGCACGGAACGGGCTGTTGCTCTAATTGCA
Organism: Bryobacteraceae bacterium; assembly: GCA_025929455.1. Next base: position 2,095 of record JAICMB010000153.1, read on the forward strand.
ACGCGAGCAACTGTCCACCTAACGTGGTCGGCTGAAACGTCGTCAGATCCATGTCGCCCGGATTTGCGGGGGGCTGGGGGCGCAGCATGGGAATAACCAGGCCCGCACCATAATCGAGTAACGCCTGCGTGATCGCGGCTCGAATCTGCGCCTGCGTGGGCGTGTTTTGTGTCAGGTCACCGAGAGCGGCGATGCGGGCGGCGAACTGACCGCGAATCAGCGCGTCGCCGCCGAACGTATAGATATTCGGAGATGTCCAGTCAATGGCAATGTTCGCGGCGGTGACCTGGCTCAATGCAACCTTAATTTGGCCGTCCGTTTGAATGACCGGCACCGTGACGTGCACGATCATGTCGGAATCAATGCGGACTGTGGAGATGTTTTGCGCGCGGAGGTGGCCGGGCAAATTTAGTTTTACGTGCGTCGCGTCGGGAATTTCGACCGAAATGCGGCCCCGAAATGGCATCGCACCTGGGTCGTCGTCGTAAAGATCGACAGTGACGGCCCAGGTGTCATCGGGCGGCGGCAGACCCGTAGCTACGCCCGTCTGTACACTGTGCGCAAGTTCCGGGTGGTCTGCATACAGAGCGTGTACCTGCGGTTCAACCAGTGCGACCGTGAGCGGCACTTGCCCTCCCGCCACGTTCAGGTTCAGCGCCGCCGCCGTCAGACCCGGAAACACAATGTTGAGAACCGGCGGACCCGATGCGGGAGTAACCTTTTGAAACTGCCCCGGGAAATCGAATGCGAGCTGGTAAGGAATTGGATCGAGGCCCGCGATCTCGTTGACGGTGGCCTGCAGATTCATATGCAGGTGCATGACGAGCCCAAGGTCGACGGGAGTGAGGTCCATCACAGGTGGATTGGCGGTATCGAGCTGCGCGTCTACGGTGGCGGTGAAAGCGCCGAGCGCGACGTTGTCTTTATGGACAGATGTCTGCACGCCCGCCGCGTCCGCCTCTGCGATGACGGCCGCAATTAGCGCATTCAAGCTCGAAGTGGGCAGTTCGATAATGTACCGGAAACAGGACGTCAATGACATGGTGAGCTCCGGTTATCGAACATCTTCCGGCGCCGGCGGAGGCGGCGCGCCGAAACGAACCGCTTGCACCCAGTTCTGTTTCAGCTCGCCGCGCCGGTACGCGTCGTAAATCATGCGGGGATGAAAGGTCAGCCCACTGCGCCGGACGATGTCGTACTCCACCAGCTTCTGAACTAGCGGGTGGCGGTGCGCGTAGGACGCCAGTCGATTGCGCTCCAGGCGGTCTTCACGATCGCCTGGTGCCGGCTGCAGGCCGAGTTGTTTAAAGACAAGCTCGGCCCGCGCCTCCGGTGTTGCCGGCAGTCCCGGTTTTCCGGGTAGTTGATCGAGGTGCTCCCGGATTTCCTTATCCAACTCCGCGAGACGCCGCTGCTTCGCAGGCGGATTGTGGAAAGTCTCGAACACATGCTGTTGCATTTCTTTCGAAAGCTGCACACCAAGGTCCTCGAGAGCATAGAGCGGGTTTACCATCGTCAACCGAGCGAGGTCCGGGTTGCTGTTCATGCGGTCGACGATCTCTTTCATGTGCCGCCGAAAATCGCGGTGCGTTTCGATGACCAGCGGAGCATATTGCGGCGGCCCGTTTTCAGCCATTGGAAGCTCCCGCTACTGGCCGCAGGGCCCGCCTTCTTCGGTACGGACGTTCTTGACTCGGCCGGCGATCTGCTTGATCTGTTCGAGCAGCTTCTCGTCATTCAGCATCGCGAGAATTTCGCGCGGCTTCTTGCCCTTCCCGCGCTCCTCCGCGACTTTGAAAAGCTCTTCGCTCGCGGCAATCTCTTCCTGCGACATGTATTTCTGTGCGTGACGGAGCGCGTTGCGCGCGTCATGAAAATGCTGCTCCGTGAGCGTGCGCTCGGAGCGGTCCGCTTCGACAAAAGCCGCGCGCGCCTCTTCAATGTATTTGTGATACAAATGCCGCGCGAGGTCGCGGTCTTCCTGTTTGATCTCCGTATTGCGGAACCGTTCGAGCAAGCGCTCTTCGTTCAGGAAGAAGAGGTCCATTCCGTAGCGGCCGATCTTGGTATGGCGCAGGAATTTGTCGCGCACCTCCTCAGCCATGATGCGTTCGCGCGTTACATCCGTGCCGAGAATGCTGCTGGTCGCAGTAGTGGTTCCGCACGAGCAGTGGTCGGTGTGGCTGCCCTCGCCGCCTTTGCAAACGATCGATCCCGAGTCCCCCGGATCGCTCATCCACATGGTCGCAATCTGGCTTTCAAAGGTCGCGTCGCCGAAATTGTATGTGATCGTGGGTGACGCATCGAGTTCCATGACGGAAGACGTCTGGTACTCGGTGGTGCGCCCCACCTTCTCGACGCTGTCGCCGATGTCAACAGACGCCGTCGAGCCCTTTCCAGCGAGAAACTCAATGTTCAAGGCGCTCAGCACGTTTCCGATCGGATTGCAAAAGGTGCGGTTGCAGCCGCCCGCGAACAGCAGGCCAACCGCCGGATGATTGGGGTTCGGCGTCGGCATGAGATTGTTCTTCATCTGGTCAACGACCAACGGCGCGTCGGAGGCGCTCACCTGCGCGATGGCGCAGTCCACGGTATTGCCTGTCGCATTGATCATCTGAAAGCGCTTCAGGGTCGCGACTCTGTCGTCGGGATCGACGCCTCCATCGAACGAGCCGGGTTGCAGGATGGCATCGCCGGCCACGCCGAGATTTTCGTTTGCGAGGACGTGGTTGTTGCTGAGGATGCAAAGCGACCCGTCCGTCAAGTCCGTAACCAGACAGCCGAGAGTTCCGGACGATATGACACCAGCGATAACCGGCGGGCCAATGCTGATGCCCGACGGCGCCGGACGTTCGCGCGCTGTAAAAGCATGCGGATAGATGGGGCCCGTTTCGACAACGTCGACCTGCACGCAGTCGCCGCCCACGTACATGCGGCGCGGCAGCAGACGGCTGGGCGGAATGAACCGCTGCGGCACTTTCTTGACGACATAGATGACCATGGCGGGCTCGTCGCTGATTTCTTTGTGCGCCACCCGTCTTCCAAACGCTGCGCCCACGATGTTGGAGTCTCGCCGCATGGAATCCATGTGGCGGGCCTTGAGTGCGGCGACGAGTTGTCGCGCCTTCAGGAATCGATCGTCCATCCGTATCCTCCTACTGACTAACCTGCTTGTGAGTTAGGCGCCGTGAGGGCGAAATTCGCCCGTCACTTCGAATTTCAGTGGAATGCCTTCCACCCGGACCGGCTCTTTCGGGCGGTCCCGAGCGGTTTTCAGATAAACGGTGATGCAGTATTCATCGCCCTGGCGCCCGATCCCGGCGCCCGCGGCGTTGTACCGCTTTACGATCTCCTGCCGTCGCGCGGCGAGGACTTTGCGAACAGAGTCAAAATTCTTCGCGTCGGCCATCAGTTCGCGCCCGCGAATTTCGCCAAACGCGTTTCCAGCCCGCCCCAGGTACAGTGGCGAATGTAATCCAACAGATCTTCCAGGCCGGCCCGGTAAATGTTCGCGGGCATCTCGCGCATCGCATCGCGTGCCTTGCCCGCATATTCGTCCATAGTGCGGCACGACATTTCGATCACCGCGTCCTGGGCCAGCAGACGATTCAGGCGCCCTTGTTCGGTGCGCGTCAGTTTTTCGCCGCGGCCGAGCTTATCGAGCGGCACGTCGTCCGGATACAGCGAACGCGCGTGAATCATCGGCAGCGTAACGGTACCCTCGCCGAGATTGTGTTTCAGCGTCTTAAGCGCTTTGGCCGGGTCTCCGATGATGTCCATCAGGTCATCCACCATCTGGAACGCGAGACCCATGTTCATCCCGAAGTCGCGATACTTCTCGCGCACTGCCGGGCCCGCGCCTGCGAGCGCCGCGCCCGCTTCCGCGCATCCGGCAAAGAACGCCGCAGTCTTCTTTCCAATCACCGCAACATACGCACTCATGGACATGCGCCGGTCCCAATCGCGCCGGTTCAAATATGTATCAAGCTGGTCGACTTCCCCTTGCGCGATGGCGAGGCCGGTGTTAGCAAGTTGCTGGGCGAGGACAATGTCCTCCCTCGAGCGGGCCGCGTCAAGAACAAGTTTCAAACCGCGAAACACCATGTAATCGCCGATGAGCAGCGCGAGACCTTCGCCGTTCACCGCCTGCATGCTGGGCTTGCCGCGGCGGAGCATGCTGCGGTCCACCAGATCGTCGTGTACGAGCGATGCCTCGTGCATTAATTCGATTGCCGCTGCGAGCCGTGACTCGCGTCCGTTTATTGCAACCGTTGCGGATTTTTCGACAGCGACTGACAGATACGAGAGCAGGAATGTAATCGGTCGCAGGCGTTTGCCCGGCGCCCAAGGATAGTCCGCCAGAAAACGGACGGTCTTCACTTCCACGAGATCGTATTCAACCTGGCGCAGGGCGTCGTCGACGAGAGTGCGGCACAAGCGACTACGAAAATCGTCACACGTGGCGTTGTCCGCCGTGCGGGCAGTTTGATGCACTTCGCCTCCTTTCCCTGAGCAAGCGGCGATTCCCCGGGTTGTTCGGCCACTATGGCCGATTTCTAAGACGGCGTCAAGCCTTCGGTGGCAGAATTCTTCAGGACCAAAATCAGGCCAAAGACAAAATAGCGGTGTTCCCAGGAAATGCGGGACAAGGTATTTCTATGAATTTCGTCGGCGGGCTCGGCCCGCATCGCTCACCAGCGCGGCAGCACGCGTTTCCACTCGGGATCTATCCGCCGCTGCATTTCGGCTTCATCATCCCGCTTGCGCCAGGGCAGCTTCTCATACCTCTCGCGCCCGCGTGCGATCTGGTCGTAATCCAGCTCCACGCCGAGACCAGGCTTGTCGCGCGGAATGCGAATAACGCCGTTCACGATGGGAATCCGTCCGCCCGCAACTACCTCGTCGCGCTCCGTCTGCCACGGATAATGCGTGTCGCATGCGTGCGACAGATGCGGCGACGCCGCGGCCGCATGCGCCATGATCATCATGCTCACGCCCAGGTGGTTGTTGGAGTGCATCGACACGCCCAGGCCGAGTGTCTCGCACAGATGCGACAGGCGCTGCTGATTCGCAATACCGCCCCAGTAGTGCGGGTCCGACAGCACGATCTGCACGCTGTCGAGTGCCTTCGCTTGCGGCACGTGCTCGAACGCCGTCACCGCGACATTGCTCGCGAGCGGCGTTTCAATACCCGATGCGAGCAACCGCCGCCGCACTTCCGCCATCCCGTCGAGTGTGGCCGTGGGGTCTTCCAGATAACCGGCGCCGGACA
>JAICMB010000663.1 GCA_025929455.1 Bryobacteraceae bacterium
GGGTAGGGGAAGCCCGAGCGGAGTTGTATCGTAAGCGTCAGAGCAAGTACATCTTGAGGACGCTTTTACGCCGTGCTGAAGTCAGGACATGGTAGAGAAGCAATGCCAGACCGGACTGCGGCGGTACCGCACACCGCGCGAGGCCCAGGAACTCATCGTTGAATATCAGGCGAGGGGACTCACTCGGCAGGAGTTCTGTAAGCGAAACGATGTCTGCCTGAACACGCTGGCGCGTTATCTGAAACGCTATGGTCCGCCGACTGCGTCCGCAAACGGATCGCAGCAGTGGGTGGCGGTGGACGTTGCGGAGCCGCGCGGCGCATCGGGCGAACTGGCGGTCATATTGCGCGGAGGGCGGCGCATCGAGGTGGCGCGCGGTTTCGACGCGGGGCTGCTCGGGGATCTGGTGATCGCGCTGGAGCGGATCGGCTGATGTTCGGTCCGGGCCCGGCCACGCGCGTTTATCTGGCGGCGGGATCAACCGATATGCGCAAAAGCTTTGAAGGGCTGTTTGGTCTGGTGCGGGACCGTCTGCTCTGCGATCCGCTGAGCGGGCACATGTTCGTATTCGCGAATGCGCCGCGCACGCGTCTGAAGATTCTGTTCTGCGACGGAACCGGCCTGTGGGTTTGCGCGAAGCGGCTCGAGAAGGGCCGCTTCCGATGGCCGGCCGGAAACGCGGGCGAAAACAAAATCACCCTCACGCAGGAAGAACTGACGCTGCTGGTGGGCGGAATCGATCTGGCCGATACGCGCCGCCGCCGCTGGTATCGCACAGCCGCTGCGCAACAGAAATAATCAAACAAACTGACATAAGAATGTTTCATTGTTCGACCGAATCCGTTATGCTCGCAGATAACTGAATCGTGAGCCCGCCAGTATCCACCGCTCCCCGCAGCGACGCTGAAGAGATCGAGCGATTAAAGAAGGAACTGGTCTGGGCGCAACTGAAGATTCGCCAGCTTGAAGAACGTCTTCGGCTGGAGAGGATCAACAAATACGGGCCGAAGAGCGAAAAGCTCAGCGACTTACAACTGGAACTTCTGGAATGCGAGCCGGGCGTCAGCGCCGCCGAGGTGGAGGCGGAAAGCCAGCGCCCGCCGCTGCCCGCCGCCGCATCCTCGTCTCAAACCAAAACAGGCAGCCGGCGTCATCCGGGACGACAGGAACTGCCGCCGGAACTGCCACGGGTGGAGCGCATCGTTGCCTGTGCGCCGGAACAGTGCGTATGCAGGGAATGCGGCAAGGAAACGGCCGTCATCGGCTATGAGCAGAGCGAGCAGTTCGACGTGGAGCCGGCGCGCTACTTCGTGCTGGTGATCAGGCGGGAGAAGCGGGCCTGCCGCGATTGCGGGGCTGGCGTGAGCGCCGCGCCCGTGCCTGCGCGAATTATCGACAGGGGTTTGGTGAGCGATCGCGTGGCGATCGACACGCTGGTGGCCAAATACTGCGACCACGTACCGCTCTACCGGCAAAGCGTGATGCTGGAGCGGGAAGCAGGCATCGCGATCAGCCGGGCGACGATGGACGGATGGGTGATGCGGTCGGGCGAACTGCTGATGCCGGTGGCGGCGGCGATAGGCCGCGAGTTACTGAGCGGCAGTTACATTCAGGCCGACGAGACGCCGGTGCCGGTCCAGATGCGGGAAGGCCGCGGCAGAAACCATCAGGCGTTTCTGTGGCAGTATGGCCGGCCGGGCGGAAGCGTATTCTTCGATTTCCAGACCGGGCGCGGAAGAGACGGGCCCAAAAAATTTCTGGGAAACTTTGAAGGCATTCTGCAGGCCGACGGCTATGCCGCGTATGACACGATTGGCGGCGCGAAGATTTTGCGCGCCGCCTGTTGGGCACATCTGCGCCGCAAAGTGTTCGATGCGGTGAAACTCAATCCGGAAGACCGCGCCGCGGCGCACCTGGTGACGCGCATCGACGAGTTGTTCGCGATCGATGGCGAAGCGCGCCGCGCGGGCATGGATTGCGACGCGCGGCACGCATTGCGGCAGCACCGTACGCGCCCGCTGCTGGAGCCGCTGCGCGCGCAAATGGAGGCGCTGCGGAACTCCGTGCTGCCTGCGAGCGCCCTGGGCAAGGCGGTAAACTACGGCCTGACGTTGTGGCCCAGACTCACGCGGTTTATCGAACACCCGGCGCTGGAACTCAACAATAACCTCGCCGAGAACTCAATGCGGCCGGTCGCGCTGGGACGCAAAAACTGGATCCACATAGGCAGCGAACAGGCAGGGCCGAAAGTGGCGGCGATCCTGTCCATCGTCGAAAGCTGCCGCCGACTGAAACTCCCGGTTCGGCAATATCTGGCGACGGTGTTGCCAGGTCTCGCCAACACCCCAGTCCGCCTCGTCAGTAACCGCACGCCTGCTGCATGGGCGGCTTCCCGCTCAAAGTAAACCTGTTTCGCGAACATTATTACTTGTCAAGTGCGGCTGCTCTGACGCTTACGTTGTATCGAGCCATTCCGCTTGCTAGCTTGGCGTAGATGCCGCCGCCCGAGCCCGAACAA
>JAICMB010000769.1 GCA_025929455.1 Bryobacteraceae bacterium
CAAACCGAACGTGCCCTTCGTTCCACCCGGCGGCGGCAAGGATTTTAACAACATCGGGGGCATGGGCAGCGAGATCCTTATGATCTACACGCCTGGCATGCAGCCCGAGCACTGGCACGCGGGCTTGGGCAAGCTGATCAAGGCCGGTTCCGATCTGGTTCTGCAGATTCATTACACGTCGAACGGGAAGCGCGCGGCGGAAGACATGAGCAAGGTCGGGCTGGTGCTCGCGAAAGAAAAGCCCACCGAGCGTGCGGTGACGATGGCGGGCTACAACCTGATGTTCCGTATTCCGCCGGAGAATCCGAACTACCGCGTTGACGCCAAGAACACCTATCCGAACGGCGTCACGATCCTGAGCTATTTCCCGCACATGCACCTGCGCGGCAAATCGTTTGAGTACCGCGCCGTGTATCCCGACGGGCATGTCGAAACCTTGTTGCGAGTGCCGCGCTACGATTTTTATTGGCAGCTCGATTACAAGCTGGCGCAGCCGCTGACGCTGCCGCCGGGCACGCGCATCGAGTGCAGCGGATGGTACGACAATTCGCCGAACAACCCGGGAAACCCGGACCCCACCAAGGAAGTTCGTTTCGGAGAGCAAAGCTGGGAAGAGATGATGATCGGCTTCTACGATGTCGTGATCCCCGCGGATATGAGCATTCGGGATCTGTTCATTGCTAAGAAGCAGCAGGCGGATTAGGTTTTTCGCGGCCGCGTTGCTCGTGCTCGCTCCGGCCGCCGCACACGACGTCTACACCACGCCGATCACGTTTTCGCGCGAAGTTTCGCGCATTATCGACAAACATTGCGTGTCATGCCACCACGGCGGCGGCGGCGCGTTTTCATTGGCGACCTACGCGGAAGCGCGGCCCTGGGCCGTGGCTATTAAAGAAGAAGTGCTCGCGCGCCGGATGCCGCCCTGGGGCGCGGTGAAAGGCTTCGGCGAGTTCGCCAATGATCGCGGCCTGACGCAGGAAGACCTGGAAGTCATATCGAAATGGGTGGAAGGCGGAGCGCCGGAGGGCGATCCCACGCTGCTGCCCAAAGCCACGAAATCAACGGCAGCGATTCCGGACCCCGCGGCCACGCGCGAGTTGATCGTGGACGGCCGCGCCACCCTGGATCGTGCGGCTACGTTCATCGGCGTTCGTGCGCACGGCATTAAGGCGGACGAGTCCGTGAAAGTTTACGCGGAGCGGCCCGACGGCAGCATCGAGCCGCTGATCTGGTTTTACGCGTACAACCCGAAGTTCGCGCATTCGTTCTGGTTTAAAGCGCCGCTGACGTTTCCGGCCGGGACGCGCATTGTAGAAACGCCTGCGAGCGCGGGCACGGTAGGCCTGTTCATCCGTTAGGCCGCTTCTCCGCAACACAGATATACCCGAGCGTGAAATTGCGCTCGCGGTCGAGCCCGTCGAGAAGCGGCGCGGCCAGAGCAACGGGGGCGATCACCGCCGCGGCCGGAATCATCAACACACCCGGGAAGAACTGCACGGCGTTGAGCAGCCGTCGTGACATCAGGCGGAAATAGCCGCCCACCGGTTCAAGCGAGCGCACTGTGAAACCCGCGCGCTCCAGCAGGTAGCGTAGGCCGTGTCGCGTGTAGCGGAAGAAGTCGTGGGGCGATTGGTGTACTTCCCACTCGTGCGGCGCGACCAGCAGCAACGGCGCTCCGGGCTTCAATACACGCGCGATTTCGGCGAGTGCGGCAGCGGGTTCGCGGAGGTGCTCTAGCGTCACGACATTGAGCGCCGCATCGAATGCCGCATTGCGAAACGGCACAGCGCCAAGATCCGCAATGGCGTCAAGCTTGCCGTAATCCCATGCGGCGTCGCCCACGCCAAGGTCGATGCCGACGTACTGCTGCAGTCGGAAGTAGCGAGCGTGACGCATTTCGCCCGCGC
>JAICMB010000764.1 GCA_025929455.1 Bryobacteraceae bacterium
CCTGCCCCACGTCGAGCGTCGGCGCCGCGATCAGAGGGGAGCGGATATGAGGGCGCTGCGAAGGGCGTTGCGGGTGCTAACGGGGCTGCTGCGAGAACTGGCGGGCGAACGGGCGTATGAGCGCCACTTGCGCGCGCATGGACGCGTAGCTTCGCCCGAAGAGTGGCGCCGTTTCTCCGACGAATATCACCGCAGGAAATTTACTCGTGCCCGGTGCTGCTGAAGCGGGTGCGACGACCGCGCAAGATCTGGCGGAGGCGTTGCGAGCGGCCGCGGCCGCCCATCGATCCATCACGCTGTACGGCAACAACACCAAGCAGGCGATGGCCGGGCCGATAGCGCAATCCGATGTGGTGATCACAACCGCCGGGTTGCGCCGTGTTCTCGCGTATGAGCCGCGCGATCTTACGGTCAGCGTCGAAGCCGGTCTGCCGTGGCGCGATCTGACCGCCATGCTCGCGGAGCACGGGCAGATGCTGCCGCTCGACCCGCCGTTTGCGGATGGCTGCACGGTGGGCGGCGTGATCGCGGCAAACGTCAGCGGCCCGCGGCGGCGGCTGTATGGCAGTGCGCGCGATATGGTGATCGGCATGACCTTCGCCACGCTCGAAGGCAAGCTGGTCCAAACGGGCGGCATGGTGGTGAAGAACGTCGCCGGCCTCGACATGGGCAAGCTCATGATCGGTTCGTTTGGCACGCTTGCCGCGATCGCGTCGGTGAATTTCCGTGTGTACCCAATCCCGCCGTGCTCGCGTACGTTTGTGCGTGAGTTTGCGGACGTGGACGGCGCGATAGCGGCACGCGATGCGCTGCTTGCGAGCGTGCTGCAGCCGGCCGCTATCGACCTGGTGCACGAGGATGCCGCATGGCGGTTATGCGTCCAGGCGTCCGGGAACGCAGCAGTCGTCGAGCGGTGGACGCGCGAGATGCAGGGTTGGACCGCGCTCGACGGAGATGAGGAGCGTGCGCTTTGGCGCGGAATCCAGGAGTACACGCCGGCGTTTCTCAACGGCCATCCCGAGGGCGCGGTTGTACGCACCTCGGTGAAGCTCAGCGAGATCGGCCACACGTTGCAGAGCTTTCCTGGGCGTGCAATTGCGCGCGCAGGAACCGGCGTCTGCTACGGATATTTCGAGCGCTGGCAAGATGCGATGGGCCGTGGTTTGATCGAATTCGCGCCCGAGGAAGCGCGCCGCACCGCGGAGCTATGGCCGCATCCGGGCAGCGATTTTGAGATGATGGTTCGTATAAAGGCTATGTTCGACCCCGGCGGTTTACTGAACCGGGGACGTTTGTACAGCCGCATCTGAGTGCCTGCCTCACCGTCCGATTTCTGCATTTTCGATAAGCCGCAACAAAGCGATCTCGACCGCTGTGTGCATTGCGGGCTGTGCCTTAACGCATGCCCGACGTACCGCGAACTGCACGTCGAGATGGACTCGCCGCGCGGGCGCATTTACCAGATGAACCAGGTGGCGGCGGGAGCGCCGATCACCGACGATTACCGGCAGCATATAGACCTGTGCCTCGCCTGCCGTGGTTGCGAATCGGCGTGCCCCTCGGGCGTAGAATACGGACGGCTGGTCGAAGCGGCGCGTGCCGAAATCGAATCGCGCACTCGCCGGCCTTTTACGGAACGGCTCGTGCGTGGCTTCGTTTTTCACGGCCTGCTGCCCTCGCGTACGGCATTGCGCGCGGCGGGAACGGCGCTGTGGCTGTACCGCGCGTCCGGCGTGCAGACCTTAGCGCGCCGCGCTGGGTTGCTGCGTGGACGCATGGCCGATTTGGAAGACCTTGCTCCGGCGGCGCAGCGGCCGTTCTTCTTCGATGAGTACGGGAAAACGTTTCCGGCTGAAGGCGAGCGCCGTTACCGCGTGGCCCTGCTCGGCGGCTGCATCGCGAACGTCAGCTTCGCGCGGCTGAACGAAGCCACCGTTCGCGTGCTGCAGAAGAACGGATGCGAAGTGACGATTCCTGCAGGGCAGACTTGCTGCG
>JAICMB010000118.1 GCA_025929455.1 Bryobacteraceae bacterium
CAGGAACAGGAAGAGATCTACTTCATCGTGGAAGGCTCGGCCGAGATGTGCCTCGGAGATGAACGCCGCGCGTTGCAGGCGGGCGAGGCCGTCTATATTCCGCCGCGCGTGTTTCACCAGCTCACCAACACCGGCGATGCCGTTTGCCGCATGATTTACTGCTACGGGCCGGCGGGCGATGTCGCGCACTGGCGTCAGGAACTCGACGGGACGCTGCCGCGAGCCGGCGTAGAAGCGCCGCCGCTGCCGGAAGGCGCGCAGCCGCAGCACACGTCTACGGGAGCACGGTCATGACCACGCACACGCCCGGCATTATCATGAACGGCGTCACCGGACGCATGGGCCTGAACCAGCACCTGCGCCGGTCGATTCTGCCGATCATCGCGCAAGGCGGCGTCGCGACCGCCGCAGGCCGCGTCGTGCCGCACGTGCTGCTGGTTGGCCGCAACGCGGCGAAGCTCGAAGCGATCGCGAACGAAGCGGGCGGGCTGCCCTGGACCACCGATCTCGACAGCGCCGTATCCAATCCCGCGTACACGATCTATTTCGACGCGCAGACTACGGATCGTCGAGCGGAGGCCGTGCGCGCCGCCATTGCCGCGGGCAAGCACGTCTACTGCGAAAAACCGGTCGCGGAAAACGTCGCCACCGCGATGGAGCTATACAAGCTCGCCGAACGCGCGGGCGTGAAGCATGGCGTGGTGCAGGATAAGCTCTGGCTTCCGGGCCTGCTCAAACTCAAAACGCTGCGCGAGCTCGATTTTTTCGGGCGCATTTTCTCCGTGCGCGGCGATTTCGGCTACTGGGTGTTCGAGGGTGATACCGTGCCGGCACAGCGGCCGTCGTGGAACTACCGTAAGGAATCCGGCGGCGGCATCATCATGGACATGCTGTGCCACTGGCGCTATGTGCTCGATGATCTGTTTGGAGAAGTGCGCGCGGTGTCCTGTTTGGGCGCCACGCACATCCCGCGCCGCTGGAATGAAGACGGCAACGCATACGAAGCGACTGCCGATGATTCCGCTTACGCTACGTTCGAGCTCGACAACGGTATCCTCGCGCAGTTCAATTCTTCCTGGTGCACGCGCGTGCGCCGCGACGATCTGTTAACGATCCATGTGGACGGCGAGAAAGGCTCCGCGGTGGCCGGTTTGCGCGACTGCTGGATCCAACCCTATGCCGCGACGCCGCGCCCGGTCTGGAATCCCGACGTTCCGAGTGCGCTGAATTATTTTGAGCAGTGGCAGAAAGTGCCGGAGCAGACCACGTTCGAGAACGCCTTCAAGGCGCAGTGGGAGTTGTTCCTGCGCCACGTGGTTGCGGGCGAGCCGTTCCCGTGGGATCTTCTCGCCGGCGCCAAAGGCGTGCAACTCGCGGAAAGAGGATTGGAATCCTGGCGCACCCGCGCGTGGGTAGACGTGCCGCCGCTCACGGCCGGTGCTGCACCGGCAACGGCGCGCTAATTGCAGCCCCACCCGCGCGAGGAAGCGTATGCAAACCGAAAACGTGAACGGGAAAGTGGTTGTGATCACGGGCGCGTCCAGCGGCTTCGGCAAGGGCGCGGCTGAAAATTTTGCACAAAAGGGTGCGTTCGTTGTGCTTGCGGCGCGCCGGGCGGAGTTGATCGAACAACTCGCGCGACAGTGCGGAGCGAGCGGCGGCCAAGCGCTGGCGGTCCCGACGGATGTCGGTCGCAGCGATGAAGTAAAGCGCTTGGCCGATAAGGCTGTGTCGCACTTCGGGCGCATTGACGTGTGGGTGAACAATGCGGGTGCAGGCGCGGTCGGGCGTTTTGAGGAGATTCCGCTCGAAGATCACGAACGGGTCATTCAGACCGACCTGCTGGGAACGCTGTACGGCAGTTATTTCGCAGGCGGCGGTTCCGGTCACAAGGCTACGGAACTCTGATCAACATCGCTTCGGTCATAGGGAAAGTTCCCTCTCCGTACTTTTCCTCGTATGCGGCTGCTAAGCACGGCGTGGTTGGCTTGAGCGCGTCATTGCGCCAGGAATTGGAGCAAGACAACGTGAATACGATTCACGTTTGCACCGTGCTGCCGACCACGTTCGACACGCCGTTCTTTGAGCACGCGGCGCAGTATACGGGCCACGAAGCAAGCCCGATTCCTGCGATGTACGAACCGCAGCAGGTGGTGGACACGATCGTGCGCCTGGCGACGGAACCGGAGGACGAAGTGTCCGTGGGTACAGCCGCCAAAATCGCGACCCTCGCGCACCAAGTGTTTCCGGGCCTGGTGGAATCGCGCATGGCGAAGCAGACGCGCAAAGCGGAATTCGACACCGCCGAGCGTGGCGAGGACACCAGCGGCAGCCTGCATGAGCCGGAGATGACCGGAACGGGCGTCAAGGGCGGGTGGAGAAAGTAGAATGGGCGCGTATGGTTCGCGTCCTCGCGATCGCGTTTTTGATGGGGGCAATCTGCGCGGGTGCACAGCCGTCCGCGCATTTCGATCACATTCATCTGAACTCCACCGATCCGGCGCGCGCCGTCGCATTCTACACCTCGCATTTTGACTGTGAGGCCACGCAGTATAACGGCAAGCCCGCGATCCGCAGCGGCGCCGTTTACGTAGTATTCGACAAGGTTGCCGCGCCGCCCCCGGCGGATCCTTCTGGCGCTATTTGGCACTTCGGCTGGGGCGCCGAGGATATGCCGCGCGAGTACCGCCGCCAGCGCGCCCTCGGGACGGTGTTCGAGACGCCGCTCACGGACATCAGCGATCTCGCCAACAGCCGGGGCTTCTACTACGCGTACGTGGACGGCCCAGACCACGCGCTGATCGAGCTGAACACTGCGGGTCATCATCACCTAGGACACCTGCACCTGTTCAGCGCCGATCCTGTTGCGGCAGCCGCCTGGTATGAGAAGACGTTCGGCCTCCACGCGCGTGTACAGCGCGACACGCGCATATATAAGGGAATACGGGTAGCGCCCGCCGCGTTCCTTCAAATGGACCAGATGAGCATTATCATTTATCCACGGCAGGGCGCGGCACCGCTAGCGCCATCGCGCGGCCGCGTCGTGGATCACATTGGCTTCCGTATTGCCGGCGAACCGGGTGCGCATACGAGATTCGTGCAAGGTCCCGATGGCGTTGCTATTGAACTGGTCCCGCGGTAGCAAGCTGTCCCAGTCATTTCGGAGCCGCTGAGCACACGCGCGGCGCAGAGCAGCGCGGTGGCGGAGGAGCGGGCCAAGGCCGGACATGGCCGACAAGGAACTTCGGCGGTGGCTCTTGTGCGGACGAGGGCCGATTAACAATCGGCCGCAGGTTGACAACCTGCCCCACCCGATACAGGAGTGCAGTGACCGCGTGATTGAGTTCCGTTCGCGTGGGCAGGCTGGCAGCCTGCTGGCGGACTGCCAGTCCGCCCTGCGCCGGTTGGCCCCATCGCGCAGCATGCCAAACTGCCCTACAAAGCACACTTTGCACACGGTCAAAGCACTTAGTGGCGTTCGCCGATGCTATTTGCGGCGGAGATTGCTCTGCGCGAGGCGGCCTTTGCTGCCCGTAACGACGAGGCGGTCTTGTTTGGCGTACCAGGTGAGCTTGTCGCCGCGCGTGGTGCCTTTCACGGTGTCCACGAGTTCGGGGCGGCCGCCGGTCAGGATGACTTTGTCGGCATCTACATAGTACTCGGCGTGATCGGAGCGGCCTGTGCGGGTGCGGTCGGGACTAGCCTGAACGATCTCGACCTGTCCATCGGCGAAGGCGTGGTCGAGCGAGGAACCGGAGTCCGCGGAGGGCTGCTTCTTATCGTCAGAGGCGCGCATGAAGGCGCGGATCTCGTGCGCTTTGACGCGCATGGGGCCGCGGTCGAGCATGGCGCCGCCCAGATAGTGCGCAATCTTATCGTCGTCGGTATAGATCAGCTCCGGCGCGTGCACAACGGTGAACACGGGCGGCTTCTGCGCTGCTTTCGGATCCTTCTTGTCGGGCTTGTCCATGAGTTGCGTCACGACCTGCCCGTGCGCGTGCAATTTCTCGTCATCGCGGTCGATGTCTACCGTGTCCGCTTCCAGCCGGTCCGCGCCTTGCCATAGCAGCACGCTGCCCTCGTAGTGGATCTTCGTGTTGCTGTCCTTGGACGTGACGCGGCGCGCTGTGCCGTGCAGCGGCTCATCCTGCGTGAGCAGGCTCGATGCGGCATCGCCGCCCTTTTTCTCAGGTACGCGCAACGTATTCACGTGACCGTCGGCGAGGAAGTCGCCCGATTGCTGGTCGAGCAGAATGTGATCCGCGTCGGTCGAGCCCGTGGGGTCCCACACGCGCGCACCCGTTTTGAGGTCGATCG
This sequence comes from Bryobacteraceae bacterium, assembly GCA_025929455.1. Next base: position 4,318 of record JAICMB010000118.1, read on the forward strand.
CGTTATTCGTCTGATTCAGGACGGCGCGGTCGGCGGTGGCGTGGCGGTCGCCTTCCTGGTAGCGGAAATCGTTCCATTGCTCGAGCGTGTCGAGCTGCGAAGTGCCGGGCTTGAAGCGCGCCAGCAGGTCGCGGCTCCAGGTCAGCGCGGGGGGCGGATCGGCCTTCGCGCCGGAGGGCCGCGGGCGGTCCGAGCGCGTTGTAACGCCGACCGCGCGGAGCGATTCGAGCTGGTTTTGCGACCCGTATTTCATGCTGAGAAATTGGCCGGTCATCACGCGATGCTGTTGCCCGGCGCCTACGGGCACAAACTCGACCGTGCCCGGACCACCGGTCTCAACGCTTTCGATCTCTTGTCCGCCCGCGCGCATGTGCACGTTGATGGTATCCGAACGCAGAATGCGTGTTTCGGGCGCGGACGCATTGGCGGCCGCCTTGCCCGGCGCACCGGGCTTCGATTCGACGATGCCGTGTCCGGATGCGATCGCCGTTTGCAATTCGCTGGTTCCGCTCGCCGTATCAAACATCATCTCAATGCGATCGGTCGTAATGGTCGTCACGCCGGAGGCGGAGCGCTCCACCAGACGCGCGTGATTGGTGCCGGTCATCTTTTGAATTTCGCCGCCGGCATCGAAATCGACCGACAGTTGATCTGCCGCGTAGTCGAGATCGCGGTTCGGTTCGTGATCGGTACCGGTCGCGTTCTGTGTGTCGGCATGCTGCAGCCGGCTCTTGTCTAGCGTCACCACCGCGGGGCCCGCATTCAAAACCATGCCGCCGCGGGTGAGCCGCGACCACGGGCTCAGATACACCTTGCTTTCCTGTTCCTTATACAGCACGTCGCCGGCTTCGATCTTCATGGGCGTGGTGTGCGGATCCTCGCCGCGCCAGATCAGCTCCGCCGCGCTCTTCATGTGCAGGATATGTGCGTTGGGATCGTACTCGGCGCCGACGGACTTGCCTTCGCCTTTGGCAAACGTGAACGAAGCGGAGCGGTCGGTATAGACTTTGCCGTTTTTGGTTTCAAAGTGTACGCCGGAGCTTTTAATGGCGAGCAGGCGCCCGTTCGGCTGCGAGTCGGCGGGAATGCCCATGGTGATTGCGACATCACCGTCGGAGTACATTACGCCGGTGGACATTTCGAAGTCGGCGGCGGCGCTTTGCACCTGGTCGTACTGGCTGCCGTCCTTATGAAAGATGTGCAGTTCGACGCCGGTGAGGTGGAACTTGCCTTCCTGCTCCTTGAAATCCTTGGCCCGCACGAAGACGCTGGGCTTGCTGCCGTTCATCTGCGTGTAGGACCAGTCCTGCGCCGCAGAGGCGGTTCCGGGCGGCAGCGGCTTGGGCTTGGCCGGAGTGTTGCGATATTGCTGCTCGAGGCGCGTGTAATAGGTCGCGCCCACTGCGATGATCAGAACAACGGCAGCGAGAGCGAGCAGGGGGCCAACACGGCGGATCATTCAGGACGGTGCTTCCAGGATAACGTGCGGTGGGTTTGGCTGTTGCGCGCGAAGGACAGGCAGCAAGACTGCCTGTCCTACTTTCGGAAAAACCAGAGCCAGTAATATTGTTCACCGGCGCCGTGGGCGTAGCGCATTTCAAAGCCGCAGCGTTCGGCCATGTCGCGGGCTTGTTGCTCTGAAAAGGGAACGCCGACCCAGGTGTCGCCGGGCTTCAGTTCCACTTGCATGCCGCCTTGCACTTGAAACTTGAATAGCGCACCGGGGCGCAGCAGGCGGTGCACTTCGCGCACATAGTTCTCGACCACGTCGCGGCTGGGAATGTGCTGGAACACGACGTAAGAAAACGCGAAGTCGAAGGGCGGCGAGTCGGGGAGTACGCTCAGGTCGGCGCCGTTGTTGCGATAAATATACGCGTTCGGCTCGTCACGAACTGCCTGGCGCGCCAAGCGCACCATTTCGGCGCTGATATCGACGGCGTGCACTTCGCCGAACGGATGTGCGAGCGCGCGCGTCAGACGTCCCGCGCCGCACCCGATTTCGATGATGCGCATGGCGCGCGGCGGCTTGCCTTGACAGATGTTTTCGAGATCGTTGCGGATCTGTTCGTTGATCGTCGTTTCGCCGGAAGCATAAAAATCCTCTTCGGTCCACTCGGAATTGCCGGTTGCGACGTAATAGCGGGCATTTTCCTTCGCGCGCTCATCCCAGTCTGCACGCATTTTCTCGAGCGTTTGCTCGATGGTCAGTTGCGGCTGGGGGGGGGCGGATTCGGGATCTTCTGCGATTGCAGTTGTTTCGGCCGGAACAGGCTCATGATCTTCATTGTTGCTATCGCCGCTCGCCTGCTGCATGCGGCATCAATCCCCTTCGGCTTCGAGGAAACGCTCCACTTCCATGGCGGCCATGCATCCCGCGCCCGCCGCGGTGATCGCCTGCCGGTACGTGCGGTCCTGCACATCGCCGGCGTAAAAAACGCCTTTAACGCTGGTGCGCGCACCGCCTTTGGAAACGATGTACCCGTCGGAATCGAGCTCGATTTTCCCGATAAATGGCGCGGTGTTGGGGACATGGCCGATCGCGACGAAGAAGCCGTCAACGGCCTGTTCCCACCAGTCGTTCGTGACAATGTTGCGCAACTTCACCGCCGTCACGATGTTCTGGTCGACGTCGTAGACATCTTCCACGACGGTGTTGGTGAGCATTCTGATTTTAGGATTGGTGCGGGCGCGTTCCAGCATGATTTTTGAGGCCCGGAACGCGCCCCGGCGATGCACGATGGTGACCTCTTCGCCGAAGCGAGTGAGGAAGTTGGCTTCCTCCATGGCCGAATCGCCCCCGCCGATGACGATGATCTTTTTGCCACGGTAAAAGAAGCCGTCGCAGGTGGCGCAGGAGCTGACTCCGCGGCCGATGAGTGCTTGTTCATTCGGCAGATTGAGCCAGCGCGCGGAAGCGCCGGACGCGATGATCAGGGTACGGCTCTCGATCCATTCGCCGTCGACCAGCAGTCGGAACGGGCGCTCGGAAAGGTCGGCGTCGATCACTTTGCCATGCAGGTATTCGGCGCCGAAATTCTGCGCCTGGCGCTTGATGTTTTCGACCAGCAGCGGCCCGTCAATGCCCTCGGGAAAGCCGGGGAAGTTCTCGACCAGCGTGGTGAGCGAGAGTTGTCCTCCGGGCTCGGCGCCGGTGATGACGAGCGGGCGCAAATTGCCGCGGGCGGTGTAGACGGCGGCGGTATTACCGGCACAGCCGGAACCAATGATGATGACGTCTCGCATGTACAAAGCCTCATGCTAACAAAGTGGGGCGTTTGTGTTCCGGAGGGAGCGGCGATGTTGTCTGGCCTGGAGGTATCGTAGACGCGCTGTCCAGGGCGGGTATGGAGTGGCCGACCGCAAGCGGGCATGGGCCGCGCGAGTGAGCCCAGGGGTAGCGTGCGCGGCGGACGAGGCGGGTTTGGCATCCCGCCGCAGGCTGGCAGCCTGCCCCACCTCGGAGCATCGGCGCGGGAAGTTCCATAGGAGGGCCGCCGCCGGCCTGGAGGCCTGCCCACGACGGAAACCTCCTCACGCGGTGAAAAAATCGACCTAATACTGCGGCTAGCGCAGCATGGCCATGAGGGTGCCGGAGCCGATGAGGTGGTTGGTGATGAACGCGCCCAGGTAGGCGAGGGCAGTCATGTATGTGAATTGGATGATAGGCCAGCGCCAGCCGCCGGTTTCGCGGCGCACTACGGCTATGGTCGACATACATTGCATGGCGAACGCGAAAAAGACCAGGAGTGCAATGGCGCCGCCGGGGGTCAATTCGCTGCGCAGGGCCTGGCGCAGGCCTTCAGTTTGCGATTCGCCTTCCATGCCGTAGATGGTGCCCAGCGTGCCGACGATCACTTCGCGCGCGGCGATGGAGGTGATCAGGCCGATCCCGACCTTCCAGTTGAAACCTAGCGGTTTGATTACCGGCTCGATGGCATGGCCGATCTGCCCGGCGTAGCTGTCGGCGATCTCAGGAGCCTGGCCGTTATGCAACGGCAGGTGGGCGGCGACCCAGAGCAGGACGGCCACCAACACAATAACGGTGCCGGCGCGACGCAGGAACACCTTCGAGCGATCCACCAGCCGCAGACCGAGCGACTGCAGTGTGGGCCAGCGGTAGGGCGGCATCTCCAAAACGAACGGGGTGCGCTCGCTTTTGAGAACCGAGGACTTGAGCAGACGCGCAGTGAAGATGGCCGCGGCAAAACCCAGCACGTAAAGGCCGAGCATGGCGGCGGCTTGCGTGCCGAGGA
>JAICMB010000433.1 GCA_025929455.1 Bryobacteraceae bacterium
AATTGACTTCCAAACGTGCGGCGCGGTATCGTGCAAACGTAGCCCGCCCCTCTCTCGATCGCACGGCGCGGTAGCCAAGTGGTAAGGCCAAGGTCTGCAAAACCTTTATTCGTCGGTTCGATTCCGACCCGCGCCTCCAAACATCTGTTCACGCCCCATTCTCCCCTGAACACCGTAACCGTTATATCCAGAATCGCTGAAGAACATCATTGCGTTCGCGTCAAACGAACGGAAAATGCACACGGAAACTTTGACCGGACTCGGGCTGGACATCCGCGAGGGGCGCTTCCAGCGCGGGCTGGCATTGATTGCGGGGTTGTCGAGCGTACTCGGGACGGCTGAGGTGACCTACGAGCATTATCGCGGCAGCTTCAGCCGGCGAGTGATGTACACGCCGCTGATCTGCGGCACGGCGCTCGTCGTAGCGGGCGTTTGGGCGTTCAGAAGCCGCAAGGCCGCGAGAACCGTGCTGCCGGTGGTATCCATCATCACGTTGGCGGACAGCGCCGCGGGTTTCTACTTTCACGTGCGTGGCATTCAGCGCAAGCCCGGTGGGTGGCGGTTGCCGGTGATCAACATCATTCTGGGACCCCCGCTGTTTGCGCCGCTGCTGTTCGGCATCTGCGCGTACCTGGGTCTGGTCGCGACATTCATGCGCCGCAGCGGCGACCCGGAAGAGCGCGCGCTGCCGCGTCCCGCGCACCCGGACCACTGGGCGAAGGCGGTCACCGGCGAGCACGAGCCGATTAGTTGGGAACAGGACATTCGCGAGGGACGTTTTCAGAAGCACATGGCGGCGGCGACCATCGTGGCGGCGTTCTTCAGCGGGTTTGAAGCCCTGTATTCGCATTACAAAAACAATTTCAAATATCCGTTCTGGCAGGCCACACCGATCGTGATTGCGCCGCTGCTGATGGCGGCGGCGGGCGCGGCGATCCCGAACAAGCGCGTGGCGCATACGCTGCTGCCCGCAGTATCGGCGCTCGCCTGTGCCGACGGCGCGGTCGGTACGTATTTCCACGCGCGCGGCATCGTGCGGCGGCCCGCGGGGTTGAGGAAGCCGCTCTACAACCTCATCTGGGGACCGCCGCTGTTTGCGCCGCTGCTATTTGCGGCATCGGGGTTCGTGGGATTGCTGGCGAGCCTGCTGCGCAGGGAGGAGCGGGCATGAAGCGTACAACCGCACAGGACGCACACCTGCCGATGGACGCGCAGACCGGACAGCCGCTCACGCCACGCGCGCAGCCCGGCTATTATCCCGGCTACAGCACGCTCAAACAGCAGAAATTCTGGGACGCCAAGACGCGCGAAGTGGTGCTGCACCGCGTCAATGACGTGCCGGAAGTTCGGTTCTTCAATGCGCACGAAGCGGATCTGATGGAGGCGGTCTGCGCGCACATCGTGCCGCAGGACGATCGCGACGAGGCGCACCACATTCCGATCGTGCCGCGTATCGACGACCGTCTGTACAACAAACGCCACGACGGCTACCGTTACAAGAACATGCCGTCAGACCAGGAGGTATTCCAGCTCGGGCTGCGTGCGATAGACGAAATAGCGCAGCACCTGCACGGGAAGAGCTTCGTCGACGTAGAGCCGCTGGAGCAGGATCTGATTCTCAAGTCCATTCATGACTGCAAGCCCGCCGCGGGGCACGATATCTGGAAGCGCGTGCCGGTGCACCGCTTCTGGATGATGCTGGTGCAGGATTGCGTGGAGGCGTACTACGCGCATCCCTGGGCCTGGGACGAGATCGGCTACGGCGGGCCGGCCTACCCGCGGGGCTACATGCGTCTCGAGCACGGTGAGCGGGAGCCCTGGGAGGTGGACGAGCAGCGCTACGACTGGGAAGCGCCGCCCACGTCGGTGTCGGACCGCTACGAACACATCGCGGGAATCGCGGAACATCTCGGTGTGCCGGGCGAGGGGGGCACGCATTGAACGCGCCGCTGCTCGGAAAATTTCGCGCGCCGAAAGATGGCAAGCACTGGCTGGGGTCGATGCAGTATATCGACACGCCGATGCGTCGCTTTGCCGATAACGACGAGCTGGACTATGTCATCGTCGGTGTCGGCGCGGGGGGAGGCGTGCTGTGCCAGCGGCTGTCGCGCGCCGGATTTCGCGTCGCGGGTATTGAGGCCGGCCCATTCTGGGACACGGAGCGCGACTGGGTGAGCGATGAAGCGGGATCGCACCAGCTGTATTGGGAGGACCTGCGCATCACCGGCGGTGAGCATCCGCTCACGCTCGGCGCGAATAATAGCGGCAGAGGCGTGGGCGGCAGCACCGTACATTGGGCGGCGTTTACACCGCGATTACATCCGTCGGATTTTCGTGTGTATTCGGAAGACGGCGTGGCGATCGACTGGCCGATCTCGTACGCCGACATCAAGCCGTACTACGAGCTGATGGAGTTGGAAATGCCCGTGTCGGGGCCGGCCTATTTCCCGTGGGGCGACCCACATGGGTACGCGTACGGGCCGCATCCGATGGGCGGTGTGGGCGACCTGCTGATTCGGGGCTGCACGAAACTCGGAATTCGCGTGAGCGCGGGCGGGCCGGTGGCGATTCTCGAAGGCTCGCACGGCGACCGCCCGCACTGTATTTATCGCGGGTTCTGCATACAGGGCTGCAAGGTTGGCGCGAAGGCGAGTACGCTAATTACGCACGTGCCGGAGGCCATTCGCAACGGCGCGGAGATCCGTCCCGATTGCATGGTGAACCGGGTGCATTTGGGCTCGAATAAACGAGTCACGGGCGTCTCGTATTTTGATAAGGACGGCAAGGAGCATTTTCAAAAAGCGAAGGCTGTGATTCTCGCCGGGTATTCCATTGAGACGCCGCGCCTGCTGCTCAATTCGGCGTGCCCGGGATTCGAGCGCGGGCTCGCCAATTCGAGCGACACCGTCGGCCGCTACCTGATGGCGCAGGCCGGGAACGTTGTGCTCGGCCGCTTTGCGGATTTGATTCGTGCGTACAAAGCGCCGCCGGCGCACTGCATGACGGAAGAATTTTACGAGACCGATCCGAAGCGCGACTTCGTGCGCGGGTTTGCGATTCAGAGCGTCGGGCCGCTGCCGATCTCGTTCGCCAAACAAATGATGCAGGCCAAAGGCGCGTGGGGCTGGGGCATGCGGCGCATCATGATGGATTACAACCACTGGGGAACCATCGCGGTGCTTGGCGAGATACTTCCGCACGCCGATAATCGTGTCGAGCTTGCGAAGGAGAAGGACCACTTTGGACTGCCGGTCGCGAAGGTCACGTTCAACCTGCATAGCAATGATAAGAAGCTGATCCACTTCGCGCGCGACAAAACCATGGAAGTGATGTGGGCGGCGGGCGCGGAGGAGGTCGTGCAGGAAGCACGCTACGCGCATCTGGTCGGCGCGTGCCGCATGGGAAAAGATCCGGAGACGTCGGTGACGGATCATTTCGGCCGCACGCACGATATTGCGAACCTATTTATCTGCGATGGCAGTCTGATGCCGACGCAAGGCTCCGCGAATCCGGGGCTCACGGTGCAGGCGCTCGCGGCACGCACAGCGGATTATCTGATCTCGCAAGGCGACGCGATATTCAATTCCGACAAGCGCGACATGACGCCGGGTCCGGTGCGGCGTGAGCTTGCGCCGGCGGACACGTGGGGCAAGGGCGCACCCCGAATCAAGTAGCGGAAGCGAGCACGCGCCGTCCTTCGACGCGCCAGCCGCCGTGCAGCACCAGATTGATCGCTTCGGAATAAATACGATGTTCTTCGGCGAGAATGCGCGCCGAGAGCGATTCGACGTCGTCGCCGTCGAGCACCGGAACCGCGGCCTGCATGATGATCGGGCCGGAGTCGAGGCCCTCGTCGACGAAGTGCACCGTGCAGCC
>JAICMB010000240.1 GCA_025929455.1 Bryobacteraceae bacterium
CATGCGCCGCCTCAAAATCCTCGGCGTACTCTATCAGCCCGAAGCCGCCACCGAAGCCCGCATCGCATAGACAAAGGGCAGCCAGTTTTGCTGGCTGCCCCTCAGCGCCTTCAGCGCGCTCCAATTCATAAAAAACAATGTAGGGCAGGCGTCCACGCCTGCGGCGGGTCTCCAGACCCGCCTCGTCCGCCGCCGCACGATCGCCCGGCGGGTTTTCGACCCTGCCCTCCTTCACTTGCCATCCGGCCCGATCTGCTCTCTATTCTTCATCCAGTGATGCCAAGCTGAAGCCGCGCTCCACAGCACGTGCGACTCGCGGAGCGGCGGCGTCAGCAGATCGTATCCGCCCATATGGACCACATCGCCCCAGGGCATCTCGCCGTCCGCCGCGACAATCAGCGCCGGCGCGTCGCGCACGTCCCCTATGGCGTGCGCGACATCCCGCCATGTTCCGTCCGGCAACACCTCATTCGTTACCACCACCGCTACCGCCCGGCTGCCAATCGTCCGCGCGGCTTCGTCGCAATCCGCCGCGTGTACAACCTTCCAGTTCGGCGTATCGAACAGGCTGGCTAAATAGCCGCGCGGCAACGCGCCCTCTCCCACAGTCAGAAAATCAATCTTGTTATAGCGCCGCTCGCGCTCTTGGTTGTCGAAAACACGCAGGCGACCGTTCGTGCGCAGTATTTCAGCAGTTGCGTCCACCATCGCATTACCTCCAGGATTCGTATATCTCAGGGCAATTCGGTGGCCACGCTGGGCGCGGTTAATTCGATCCGGAAAACGCCGAATGTGTGTCCGTGCCGGACTGCTCAGCCGGCACGTCCGCGGCCGGAAGCGTGAAGTAGAAGATCGATCCGCTGCCTGGCCGCGACTCCACCCAGACGCGCCCGCCTTGCGCGGAGACGATACGCTTTACGATCGCCAGCCCTATGCCGGTTCCGCTTCGTGTGCCCTGCGGCTGCAACCGCTCAAACAGACCGAAAACGCGCTCGCGATATTCCGGCGCGATCCCGATCCCGTTATCCTCGACCGCAAACACCCAGACGTCGTCCTCCCGCCGCGCGAACACATGCACAATCGGTGTGTCCGTGCAGTATTTCAGCGCGTTGCCGATGAGGTTCTGAAATACGCGCAGCAGTTGTGTTTCGTTCACGACAACCGTAGGCAGCGGATCCACCGCGACTTGAGCGCCGGTTTCCTGAATCTCGACCCGCAAATGCTGCAGCGCCAGCCCGGCGATGACGCCCGCGTCCGTGCACGTACGTGATGGCGTCGTCTGGCTGCTCACGAGCGCCAACTCCAGCAGGTCTTCGATGATCTTGTTCATTCTAGCGATGCCGTCCAGCAACGCGCCGGATAGCCGCTCGCGATCCTCGATCACCTCCGGATTCGCGAGACGGCGCGTGTAATCGCCGATCATGCGCAGCGGTGCTCGGAGATCGTGACTGACTGCATACGCGAACCGTTTCAGATCCTCGTTGGAGCGCGCCAACTCCGCCGTGCGCCGTTCCAGTTCCGCTTCTGTGCGCCGCATGTCCGTTACGTCCAGCATGGCCCCGGTGACGTGCACGCCCGCGCCCTTGTCGTCGCGCGCAATCGAAGCCCGGTCGTAAACGCTCGCCCAGGATTCGTCTGCACGCTGCATGCGGTACTCCGCCCGCCAAGTCGTCGCATCTCCTTCAATTGCTTTGATGAAGCTCGCCTGCACGCGCCCGCGGTCGTCGGGATGGATGTGATCGAACCACCATTCGAGTGATGAATCGGTCGGACGGCGGCCGAACTGCTTTGCGTACAAGGCGTCCCACGAACCCGTGTGCGCCTGTGGCTCCATTTCCCAAATCGCCTCTTCCGCCGTTTCGACCGCCATGCGGAAACGTTCGTTGGCGGTTTCGAGTTCGCGTCCGCGGTCGAGCAATAAAGTGTTGGCGTTTTTCAGGCGGCCATGGAGCCGGTGCAATTTCTCAACGATGATGCTCAAGAGCACGCCGAGGATGGCGAACGATGCCAGCATGGTCGAGTCGCCGGCGGCATCGTGTGTGAACAGCGTGTAACGGGGTTCGACGAACAGGTAATCGGCGGCCATTACACTCAGCACTGTTGCAGCAATGCCGGAGCGCAGGTCGCCGTACAGCGCCGCGACCATGACGGCAAATGCCGAAAAGAGGAACGGGCTCTTGTCGTGCGCGATTGGGTCTACCGCGAACCGCGCCAGGACCGCGCCCGCCACTGCCAGCACGGCCATGCCATATGCATGCACCGCTCGTGCGTTCTTAATGCTGTACATCCTCAACTCCCCGCCGATTTGAACAAGAAAGTATATCGCACGGGGAATCAGGTGGGATGTGTACGACAGCCCGCCGCGCCCTCCGAGCGATCGGTTCGCGTAGCGCGCCGGCAGGTCGGACCGGCGGCTGCCTGATCGCGCCCGCCCGCCGCTTCCGCATTAAAGAACTCTACCGTAAAGGAGGGGCGCAGTTTACGCCCCACGGGTTACATGCGCTACGCCGCTTCCGGAAACGCTGCCGTGCGCAAGCTCGCGCGGTCTCTGCGCGTGGCCGGCCGCAGCCGCTGCACCTTTCTGCCGACACGATAAGCGAGGCGGCGCACCGCCCGGTTCACCATCGGGATGATGCGGTCCCCCTTCTCAACGATGACGACCGGCTCGCTCCGGCGCAATACGGCTGTGAGCTGGCAAATCTTGTCCACGCCGCCCTTGGGTCCGTTCAGGTCCGCTATGTAAACGTCAATGCTTTTCGCGTGACCATCGAAGCGGTCCAGGCCGAAAGAGATGCTGCGCTCGATTTTCGCTTGCAGGGCCGCGGTCCATTTCACATCGTGCACACGAACAGATATGTTCATGAATAACCTCCTGGTAAAGTACACCGATATAGATGCAATCGCCGCGCCATCCGCAATCACGCTACAGCACATAACGCGCCGTGTGCGTCGGTCGCGTTGCCCCAAAGGGCACACCAGTGTGCCGTCGCGGCCACCGCGCGCGCCGAAATCCAGCGCCCAAGCACTCCTTCATCATGGCCGCGCAATTGCTCTTGATACTGCGCTATGAAGCACGCGCTATCTCGTATTGATCTACAGGACTTCCGCACCACTCTCTTGAGCGAGCGTGCGCGCCTGATTAGCGGCCGGCCCTCCGAACTGGAAATCGTATCCGCCACCGCATCCGCCGTCGAAGATCAAGGTCCCTTGCCGCACGACCAGTTTGTCGCGTTGCGCAAGAGCCAACTCGACGGCCGCAAGCTGAAACTGATCGACGCCGCGCTCGCGCGTATCGATCGAGGCGAGTTTGGTGTGTGCCAGGAATGTGACGGGCGCATTCCGCCCAAGCGTCTCCTCGTGATCCCCTGGGCCGCTTACGGCGTGCCCTGCCAGGAGCAACTGGACACCGCCGGCGAGGCGCCCGAACTGCTGCTCACGGCGTAAAATGATGCCGTGAAGCGGGTCTCGTGTCTACTGCTCGTTGCGTCACAACTGACGGGCGAGGTGATGTAGAACAACGTCGGCGCCGGCGCATACGGCGTGGCACAACGGGTCGGCATTCAAACTAACAAGAACACTCTGGAATGCGCGGTGGCGCTGAGAGCGTATACGACGTTTACGCTCACATCCATCGCGCTTCCGCTGTCCGTTGCGAACCCACCCGGCAGCATCACGGTTGCGCTAACCGCCGACGCCGGCGGTGCGCCCGGCAGAACCATCGAAAGCTTCGCGATGACAAATATCACGTCCACCAAGCCGGCGATCTACACCGTCATTTCGATCCAACACCCAATGCTCGAGAGCTACAGGCAGTATTGGATCGTCGTTAGGTCAACAAATGCCGCGCAAATAACGTGGTTCAATACGCTCGACAGTGGGTCATCGCACGCGCGCCTCGAGGCGCATCGATCGGATAGTGAACCGTGGTCCGTCATTGCAGACCCGTATGTGCCCGGCGTCATCGTTTCCGGTCATGCCGCAACGGGCCGGAATCTCGCGCTGAAGTGACGCAGGAAGGGAGGCTGGCTCACGATTTCGAAACCTCCGATTTCATCGCGGCGCGCGTACACCTCCAGAATCGCTTCGACGAGGTAATCGATATGACTCTGCGTGTACACGCGCCGTGGAATCGCGAGTCGCAGCAGTTCGTTGCGCGCGTGCTCGCCAAACATAACCGAACCGATTTCCACGCTGCGCACGCCGGCGTGACGGTACAGCTCAACCGCCAGCGCCTGCGCCGGAAATTCTTGACGCGGAATGTGCGGCAGCATGCGTCCGGCATCGATATAGATGGCGTGCCCGCCCGGCGGCTCCACGATCGGCACACCTGCATCGGCGATATGCCGCCCCAGGTATGCCGTCGAAGCAATGCGATATTCGAGATACTCCGGCTGCAGCACTTCCTCGAGTCCGACGGCAATCGCTTCGAGATCGCGCCCGGCCAAGCCGCCGTACGTCGGAAAGCCTTCGGTCAGGATCAACAGGTTGGTCTCCTGCTCCGCGATGCGGTCGTCGTTCGTGCAGAGTAGGCCGCCAATGTTGGCGAATGCGTCCTTCTTCGCCGAGAACGTACAACCGTCCGCGAGCGAAAACATTTTCTGCGCAATCTGCTTCGGCGTCCAATCGGCGTATCCCGGTTCGTCCTGCTTGATGAACCACGCGTTTTCGGCGAACCGGCAGGCATCGAGGTAAAACGGAATGCCATGCCGTCGCGTGATCTCGCGCACCGCTTCGATGTTCGCCATCGAAACGGGCTGCCCGCCGCCGGAGTTGTTCGTGATGGTCAGCATCACCAGCGGAATACGTGCCGCGCCCTCGCGTGCGATGAGCTGCTCTAGAGCGGCGACCTCCATGTTGCCTTTGAACGGCACGCGGCTTTGCGTATCGGCGGCCTCGTGGCACGGCAGGTCCACCGCTTGAGCACCATGAAACTCGATGTTGGCGCGTGTCGTGTCGAAATGCGTGTTGTTGGGCACAATGTCCCCCGCCTTGCACAGCACCGTGAAGAGAATGCGCTCCGCCGCGCGACCCTGGTGCGCAGGGATGATGTGCCGGAATCCCATCAGATCGCCCGCCACCGCGCGCAGCCGGTAGAAACTTGCGCTACCCGCGTACGATTCGTCGGCGCGCATCACCGCCGCCCATTGTTCGGTGGACATGGCGCTGGTGCCCGAATCGGTCAGCAGATCGAGCAGAATATCGCTCGCGCGCAGCAGGAACAGGTTGTACCCGGCCGCGGCGAGAAGCTGTTCGCGCTCATCGCGCGTGGTGTACCGTAGCGGCTCCACGCTCTTGATCCGGAACGGCTCGATGATGGTGCGCACGAGCCCAGGGTAGCCAAGCACCGCCCGGCCCCGGCTGAAATTCGTGCAAGTGCCGGCGAATCGCTTTGCGCCGAGAGAGCGGCTGCCTACGAGCAGAGCCAAGGCACGCGCGCGAGGTGTCTCACTGCGACCGGCAAATACCGCAAAATCCCGAACACAAAAGAAGACAACTGGGTGTGGTCGCCGCAAGGTGCGATCAACATGGACATTCCGAAACATGGGGCCGCGTTCGCTTCGTCAATTGAGACGGCGCGCGGCGGGCGCGTACAGGACCCGATACACGGCGGCGTTGCGTACGATGGCTTTGACGTAGTCGCGTGTTTCGTAGAACGGGATCGTTTCGACGAACTCGGCGGGCTCGCGATAGGTGCGCCAGCTCAGCCACTTCACCGCGCGCGAACGGCCGGCGTTATAGGAGGCCAGCGCGGCTTCCCAGTTGCCGCCAAGCGAATCGAGCATA
>JAICMB010000543.1 GCA_025929455.1 Bryobacteraceae bacterium
GGAGCTCAAAGCCGACCGCACGCGCTCGCCGCTGCAAGGCATCCCGTATGGCGTGAAGGACCTGCTCAGTGTCGAGGGCCAGCCGACCACGTGGGGCGCGCCGCCGTATGCGGCGCAGGTTTTTGATTACACGGCCACCGCGATAACGAAGCTCGATAATGCGCGCGGCGTATTGACGAGCAAACTTGCCATGATCGAACTCGCCGGGGGCGGCGGCTACCACCTCGCGGGTGCTTCGCTGCAAGGTCCGGGAAGGAATCCGTGGGATCGCACGCGCTGGGCTGGAGGCTCGTCGAGCGGACCGGCGATAGCGGTTGCGGCGGGGCTAGTCACGTACGCGCTGGGCTCGGAAACGTCGGGTTCGATTGTTACACCAGCCGCATTTTGCGGCATCACCGGACTGCGCCCGACGTATGGGCTGGTGAGCCGCTACGGCGCCATGTCGCTTTCGTGGAGCATGGACAAGATCGGGCCCATGTGCCGCAGCGCCGATGATTGTGGCATCGTATTGGACGCGATCGCAGGTAAGGACAGCGAAGATCCCGGTTCGGCGGGCAAGAGTTTCTATTACGCGCCGCAATACGCGCGCAAGATGCCCGACATTCGCGTCGGCTTCGCGACGGTCGACTTCGACGAATGGCCCGCGCCGGAAGCCCGCCCGGTCTTTGCGCGGGCACTGGCCGATATACGCTCGCTCGGCGTGCAAGTGACGGCTGCCAAGCTGCCGGATTTTCCGTACGGCGCGCTCACCGGCACAATCATCTCCGCGGAGGGATCGGCCGTATTTGAGCCGCTGGTTCAGAGCGGCAAAGTGGACCAGCTTGCGGACATCAAGCAGGCCGCAGGATTGCGCGCGGGTCTGCAGATCAGCGCGCCGGATTATCTGAAAGCCATGCGCGTCCGCAGCCTGGTGCAAGCGGCGTTTCGCGAATTGTTCGCGGATGTGGACGTGCTGCTCACGCCGGCACGCATGAATATCGCGCCGCCGATCTCAGGGTCGCTCGACCGGCCGCAAGGTCCGGAACGCCCGAAACCGTCCGACCCCGGTCTGACCGCGCTGACCCCCGCAGGCAATCTCGCAGGTTTGCCCGCGCTCGCACTGCCGTGTGGATTTGTGAATGGGATGCCGGTTGGGATTCAGCTTGTGGGGCGTCCGTTTTCGGAGAACATTCTGCTGGCAGTGGGGCGCGAGTATCAAAAGAAAACGGACTGGCACCTCAGGCGGCCACCGGTCGCGGGAGCGACTTAACCCGCCAACGATTCGATCGTCCCGGGCGCGTTGCCCTCCAGCCGGTTGTTCACGAAAATGTACGCCGGCATGCGGCGGTCTATCGCATCGCGAATCACCTGGCGCAAGGCAGCGCGCGTGGGCGGGTTCTCATCCTGCACCTTCTCATAAGGTGAGAAGCGCGCCACCGCGTCCTCATACGCCCGGCCGGTCCGCAGAAGCGCACGTACCAGCGTGAAGTCGGTCGTGTAAATCTCCGGCATGTCGAGGACCTTGTCGAGCGGCGGCATGCGCGTCCAGGCGTTCAGAACATGGGCCACGCGGTGCGCGCGTAACACTGCAAAATACTCCGGTGCGAGGAACTCTTCATTGCGAATCTCCACGGCGTAGCGGAACCCGCGCGGCAGGCGCGAGAGAAATTGATCCAGCTCCGCTGCAAAATCCCGCACGTGCTCGTAGCAGCGCTTCGGAAACGTGCCGAACTCGAAGATCAGCGCGGCGATGTTGTGCCGGTACGGCCGCAGCGGGTCGAGAAACATGGTTTCGAGCATCGCGGCATCAAGGAACGATGGGTTGTCAAGCCCGGCCCGCGCGGCATAACGCGCATGCACCGGAAACGCCTTCACCGTAATCTCTTCGGGCACTTTGAACGCATACCGCAGCGTGCGCGGCGCCGATCCGAAGAGCTTGGCCCAGTATTCCGGTGTCGGGAATTGATAAAAGGTGAAGTCGCCGCAAACGACCGGAAATGTTTCCGCGTATTCGGCGAGGCATGCCTGCTCGAACAGCCGCTGCGAGAAGCGGCCGCGCACGCAATACCGCTCGCGCGTGTACACCTGATCGAGCCAGCCCGGGTATTTCCAGGAACTCGTGCCGATGAACACGCCCTGCCGCGCAAGATCTTCGAGGCGGCGTCGTAAACGCTCGCGATCGAAGCCTCCCGGCTCTTCAAACAGCGGAAGCGTGCCCACGCTATTTCCCGAACCAGTGCAGCGGCGCTGTCGTCAGCCATGGCACGTACGTAATCAACAGCACGCCCGTGATCAACACGGCGATGAACGGCAGCAGCGCGCGATACACCGTGAACATCGGCTTCTCGAACCGGTACGCCGCGAGGCACAGGTTCATGCCTATGGGCGGCATTAGATAACCGAGTTCGAGGTTCGCGAGAAAGATGATGCCCATCTGCACGGGGTCGATGCCATAAGCGGCGATCAGCGGTTTTAGCAGCGGCACGATCACGAGAATGGCCGCGAATATATCCATGAAGCTGCCGACCAGCAGCAGGCACCCGTTCAACAGCAGGAGAAATACATGCCGCGAGTGAATGTGCAACTGCACCCATTCCACAAGTCGGCTGGGAATTTCCGCGTCCACCAGATAGTTCGTGAACCCTAGCGCGACGCCGAGGATCAACAGAATGCCGCCGACTACGGTTGCGCACTCTACGCAGGTGCGGACGTAATCGCGCCTCAGCGACAGATCGCGATAGACGAACACCTCGATAACCAGTGCCACGAACGCTGTGAGCGCCGCCGCTTCGGTAAGCGTGCCGAAGCCGCCGAACAAGCCCACGAGCATGACCGCCGGAATCAGCAATTCCCATTTGGCGATCCAGATGGCTTTGGCCGCCTCGCGCGGGGAGAAATGTTCGCGCACCGCGCCGAACCGCACGCCGCGATGGACCCCGAACGCCGCCACCAGGCAGACCATCAACGCGCCCGGCAACAGTCCGCCGATAAAAAGGCTGTCGATAGGCGTCTGCGCGTACACGCCATAGAGAATCACCGGCAAACTTGGCGGAAATAGCAGGCCGAGCGATCCGGACGATGTCAACAGACCGATGGAGAATTTCTCCGGGTAACGCCCGCGGATCAGCACCGGAACCAGCAACCCGCCTAGCGACAGAATGGTCAAGCCTGAACCGCCCCACGTGAACACCGCGCAGATCGCC
>JAICMB010000007.1 GCA_025929455.1 Bryobacteraceae bacterium
ACGTAGGCGGGCTGTGCGGCATAGAATGGGTCCGTGCCGCTCTACTCGCGCCGAAGCATCGTAGCCGCGGGCGCCGCCACGTTCGCGAGCGCGTGCAGGCGCTCCACACAGAAGACGATCGCGGTGGTGCCCAAGGCTACGTCGCATCTCTTCTTCGTCTCGGTCCACGCCGGCGCCGCTCAGGCCGCGCGCGATTTTCACGTAAACATACTGTGGAACGGGCCGAATAACGAGACGGACTTTGGCCGCCAGATCGAAATTGTCGAAGCCATGATCGCGCGCCGAGTCGATGGACTGGCGATCTCGGCGACGGATGAGAACGCGCTCGCGGGCCCGGTGGAGCGCGCAATTCACGCGGGTATCCCCGCGACCGTGTTCGACTCCGGCGTCAACGTGAAAGACTACGTCAGCTTCATCGAGACCGACAATCACGACGCCGGACGCAAAGCGGCGCGCGTGCTCGCCTCACTCGTGCACGGCCGCGGCAAGGTTGCGATGGTGATGCAGAAGCCCGGCGGCACTTCCACCGGATTGCGCGAGCGCGGCTTCGAGGAAACCATGCGCAAGGAGTTCCCGGGCATCGTCATCGCCGCGCGCCAGTTCGGGATGGCGGACCGCGCCCGCTCGCGTTCCGCGGCCGAGGACATTCTGACCGCGCATCCCGATCTGGCCGGCATCTTCGCTTCAAGCGAAGCCGCGTCCATCGGCGCTATCCAGGCGATCCGCGCGCGCGGGCTGTCGCGCAAGATCCGTTTGGTCACGTTCGACACCAGCGACGAGCATCTGCAGGCGCTGCGCGATGGCACCGCCGACGTTATGTTCGTGCAGGACGCGTACCGGATCGGTTACGAAGCGGTCAAATCGGTTGCAGAGAAATTGCAAGGTGCAACGCCGCCGCGCCGCATCGAACTACCCGCGCATGTAATCGTAAAAGCGGATCTGGACAAACCGGCAGTGAAGGCGCTGCTCTCCCCGCAATGGCTGGCCGAAACCCGCTAATGCTCCTGTCTTTCGAGGTTGTCTAACCCCGCTCGTGCGCTTCGGCAACCCGCGCAAGCGCCCGTATGTTTTCTCCATCGCGCCTTGCGTCCTCAACCAGACCTTCAACGGTGCGGGCCTGTTCCTGTGATGCCGCATGCAACTGGCTGACACTGTCGTGCAGCGATTCAACGTTCCGACGCGTCCATTCAGTCATTTCCTGTAACAGACGCAGACGATCCCCGCCCTTGCCGTTCATAACTGATACCTCATTTTATCAACGGCGCCTCTTTACAACCCCGCATCCCTCAAGAATTGCGCGGACTCCTCCGGCGGCGTCGGATTAATGTAAAACCCGGTGCCCCATTCAAATCCCGCGATGCGCGTCAGCCGCGGAATGATCTCGATGTGCCAGTGATAGTATTCCGTGCGCTCCTCCTGCACGGGCGCGGTGTGGATCACGTAGTTATACGCCGGGTGCTCCAGTACCTTATCTATCTTCCGCATGGTCGACCGCATTGCCCACGCCAGACTCCGGAACACGTGCGCATGCGAGTGCTCGAAATGCGACTCGTGCTCGCGCGGCAGGATCCACGTCTCAAACGGGAACCGCGGCGCGTATGGGCAGATCACCTGCACGTCATCCGTCTCAAGCACCACGCGCGCGCCGTCCTTCGATTCGTTTCGCTGAATATCGCAGTAGATGCAGCGCTCTTTGTAATCGAAATACCGCCGCGAGCCGTCGATCTCCTCCTGCACACGCTTGGGCACGATCGGCAGCGCGATCAACTGCGAATGCGTATGCTCCAGTGTCGCCCCCGCCGCTTCGCCGTGGTTCTTGAACAGCAGGATGTAGCGCAGCCGCCGGTCGCGCTTGAGATCGACGATGCGGTCGCGAAACGCCCAGAATAGATCCTCGACGCGCTTCTCCGGCAGCTCGCCAAGCGAGATCTTATGCTCCGGCGTTTCGATGATGACCTCATGCGCGCCGATGCCGTTCATGTGATCGTACATGCCCTCGGCGGCGCGGTTGAGCTGTCCTTCGACGCGCAGCGCCGGAAATTTGTTTGGCACCACGCGAAGTTGCCATGCGCCGTTGTCGCGGTAGGACAGGATCTCCGGCGGCGTGCGGTCCTCGTTTCCCGGGCAGAACGGGCACACCCCGCCCTTGGCGACCACCTGCTCTCGAATGAAATCCGTCGGACGTTTGGACCGCTCGGTCGAGATAATGACCCACCGCCCCGTCACCGGGTCTTTGCGCAAATCAGGCAATTGGTTTCCTTCGGTGTTTACAAAACCCCGAGCGTCAGCGAGGGGCGCGAATGGTGCTGCGTGAAAAGGAGATTATAGCCCGAGCGCCGGCGTTTACGCCGAATCCGGCAGTGAGAACGCGCGTGGGGCCAGCACATCGCGATGATGCTCGATCGTGACCGGCGCGGCAAACACGATGCTGACCACATCGAACCGCACTCGGTCCCAGGGCGCGTCCGCCAGGCGCGCGTATTCCCACGCGGCCCGCATCAGGCTGGCCAGTTTCTCGCGCCCGATCGCCCGGTCCGGCGCGCCGTACGCGTCCGTCTCGCGCGCCTTCACCTCGACAAACACCAGCGTCGGCCCGTCCCACGCGATGATGTCGATCTCGCCGCGCCCGGACTGCATGCGGTAGTTGCGCGCCACCACCACCAGCCCGGCGCGTTGCAGGAATCGGTGCGCGATGTCCTCGCCGCGCCGCCCCGCCATCTGGACCAGCGTTAGCCCCTGCCGCCGCCGCCCGTGCTCACGCACCCGGTCGGTCAGCGCGTACAGCAGGCGTTTCATGAGCGTTCGCGGCCCCCGCCGGCTTGAGCGCCTTGAACTCGAACTCCATCACCTTGCCGCGCACTACGTAACACAGATAATACTCCCAAAAACGGCGGAAACGCGGGAATGCGTTCACCAGCGCCTCAAATCCGAGATAGCGCCATAATGCAAGTAGCCGCACGCGCACTTTCGTCTCACGAAATCGCGCTTGGGAATAGTACCCAAAGCCGCCGTGGTTCTCCCCGAAGTAGCGGAATGAAAAACTGTTCAGATGCCAACGGTGCGTGGGATCGCAAAACGAACTGAAATCGGTGTAGTGCGGCGTGACGATCAGCAACCGGCCGCCGGGCACCGCGATACGATGAAACTCCTCCATCGCGCCGATGACGTCGGACACATGCTCGATAACGTGAATCGCACGGATCGCCGCGAAGGAGTTGTCGCGAAACGGGTATGGGAAACGGTCGAGATCGCAAATCACGTCGGCCGCGCTGCGACGGTTGCGATCGATCCCGATCGCGCCCGGGTATTTCTTTACGCCGCAGCCGACGTCGAGGGTCAGCGCTTTCTCTTGAGCCACAAGCTCATACGGTAAAACATTGTTCGAGGATGCCGAGAGCGCAGTCCGCCTGTTCGCGGGTCACGATCAGCGGCGGGCACAGCCGCATCACGTTCTGGCCGGCGCCGAGGGTCAGCAGTCCGCGGTGGAACGCCTGATCGACCGCCAGGTTGCGCAGTTCCTGCGCGGGTTGTTTGGTGCGCTTATCGATGACGAACTCAATGCCGGTCATGAGCCCCAGTCCGCGGACGTCGCCGACGTTGGCGAAACGTGAGGTCCATCCCGCCATCCGCTCCTTCATGTATGCGCCGATCTGCGCGGCGTTGTCGATGAGTCCGTTTTGTAAGAGATCGAGCGTGGCCAGCGACGCCGCAACTGCCACCGGATTGCCGCCGAAGGTCGAGGCATGCGCGCCGGGTTTCCATTTCATCAGCTCCGCACGGGCCAGCATCGCGCTCAGCGGCATTCCACTCGCGATGCCTTTGGCGGAGCAGAGGATATCGGGCGCGACGTGGAAGTGCTCGCTCGCCCACATTTTGCCGGTACGCCCGAAGCCGCACTGGATTTCGTCAAACACCAGCAGAATGCCGTGTTCATCGGCAATGCGCCGCAGTTCCTGGAGGAACAGGGGCGGCGGTACGACGTAACCGCCTTCACCCTGGATCGGCTCAACGAAAATCGCTGCCACTTCCTCCGGCGGCGCTATGGTGCGGAAGATCTGATGCTCGATGACGCGGATGGAAGCGCGCGTGCACTCCTCCGCGCTGTCGTGCTCCTCGCAGCGGTACGGGTTCGGATAGGGCGCGTGGAAAACGCCCGGCATAAACGGACCGAATCCCTTACGCTGGATGGATTTGCTTGCCGTCAACGACAGCGACCCGAGCGTCCGCCCGTGAAAACAGCCGTAGAACGCGATCAGCTTGTCGCGTCCCGTTGCATATCGCGCCAGCTTGATGGCCGCCTCGATCGCCTCCGTGCCCGAGTTGCCGAAGTAGACGCGGGTCGGGCCGTCCCACGGCGCGGTGGCGGCCAGTCGCTCGGCCAAATCCACCATGTTCTCGTAGTAAAAGTCCGTGCCCGACATGTGAATCAGGCGCGCGGATTGCTGTTGAATAGCCGCGACCACTTTCGGGTGGCAATGGCCGGTAGCCGCGACGGCGATTCCGGCATTGAAATCGAGAAAACGGTTACCGTCGGCGTCTTCGATGATGGCGCCCTCTCCCCGTGCCGCCACGAGTGGATAGCTGCGTGTATACGACGGAGATAGCACCTGCTCGTCGCGGGCCACAATGCGCGCGGCGCGCGGGCCGGGTAACGAAGTGATAATGTTCGGAAAATCGGTGCGAACGGCTTCACTACTCAACATAGAACGCTCCTCTTATTGGATTCGTACGCGATGCAAGCGCAACACCAGATCTTTGTGAAGATCGCCGATGAGCGCGGACAGTGGGTTGGAGCGCCGGTGGCGCGTAGGGACGGGCCCGCGCAGCGGCGCGGAGCGTTCGCTAATCGGAGCCGAACAGAGACGGACGGGCTTGAGATGGCCGCGTCATTACAGTTTCAATTTAGCACCGCGGGCCCGCAATTGAACACATTCACGTGCCGGAACGAAACGAAACCGTCTTTTCGTCAGACATTTCCGGCCCAATTTCGCACTTAACTCTATGCGGCGCATTGGCGCGCCGCGTGCTTTGTCACCGGCATGCTAGGTCCGATTGGTGATCGCATCGAGCAATACATGAACCTGCTCTCGGCGCGGCAGAAACTTGTCGCGTCGAATATCGCCAACGTGGATACGCCGGGATATCACACGAAGGATATCGACTTTCAGTTCGAGTTCCTGAGCGCGATGCAAGGAGAAAGTCCGCAGGTCATCGACGTGCCGGGATTAAAGATGAAAAACGACGGCAACAACGTGAGCCTCGATCGGGAAGCACGCCTGCTGGCCGAAAACGACATGCGGTTCAACATGGCCAGCACGGCCATGAAATCGCAGATTCGCATTCTGAAGTCGGCGATCGAAGAAGGGAAGGGCGTATGAGCCTCTTCTCGACCTTATCGGTCAGCGCTTCCGGCATGACGGCGCAGCGCACCCGAGCCGAACTGCTGGTTCAGAATTTGGCCAATTCCGAAACGACGAGGACACCCGAAGGCGGTCCGTACCGCCGCAAGGACGTCGTCTTTTCTTCTTCGCCACAGGATTCGCCATTCGCGGCCGTGTTTCAAACCGAGTTGAACAGCGGCGCGGAAGGCGTGCAGGTCTCAGACGTGGTCGAAGATACTCGCGAGCCGGACCGCCGGTATATGCCAGGGCACCCCGATGCGGATAAGGATGGCTACGTAGCGTTCCCGCGCATCAACCCTGCCGAGGACATGGTCGACCTTTTGAGCGCCTCCCGCGGCTACGAGAGCAACATCGCCGCCATGACGGCGATCAAGGACATGATCAGCCGGTCGATCGACCTCATGAGATAGCGCCATGGCCCTCCCTATCTCTGCAATCAATGTGGCGTCAGCCGCAGTCGCTGCCACTCCCATCCGCCCCATTCAGGTTGGCGCAGGTGCCGGCGCGGCGGATTTCAAAAACGTGCTCGCCGACGCAGTCTCGCGCGTCGATCAGTTTCAGAAAACCGCGCACAACGGCGTCGAGAAGTTCCTCTCGGGCGAAAACGAAGAGG
Source organism: Bryobacteraceae bacterium (assembly GCA_025929455.1). The sequence continues at coordinate 6,016 of JAICMB010000007.1, forward strand.
TGCATCAGGTTGCGCTCGACATGCAGCGCAGCGAACTCGCCTTCGACATGTTCGTGCAGGTCCGCAACAAGATGGTTTCGGCTTACCAGGAAGTCATGCGGATGCAAATGTAGCGACGGCATATGAACGAATTGAAGCGCCTGTTCGCAAACCTTACCTGGAAGCAGCGGATTTCGCTCGCCGTCGCGGTTGTCGCCGTGATCGCGGGACTGATGTCACTGTCCCACTGGAATCACGAACGCGACTTCAAAACTCTGTACACCGGACTTTCGCAGGAAGATGCAGGGGCGGTCATCGCCAAGCTGAAAGAGACTGGCGTCGAGTACCGGCTCGACGATACCGGCGCGACCATCATGGTCCCCAGTACCCGCGTGGCGGAACTGAGGCTGCAACTGGCAGCCGCGGGCGTTCCCAAAACCGGACGCATCGGCTACGAGCTCTTCGACAAAACGAACCTAGGCGCTACCGATTTCGCTGAACAGATCAACTATCGCCGGGCGCTCGAAGGAGAACTGGAGCGCTCGATCATGTCCATGTCCGAGGTCGAGCAGGCCCGGGTACACGTGACGTTTGCGAAAGACTCGCTGTTCCTCGAACAGCGCCAACCCTCGAAGGCGAGCGTACTAGTCAAGCTGCGGACCGGTGCGCGCATGTCGGCTCAAAATGTCGCCGCGATCTGCCAGTTGGTCGGCAGCGCGGTGGACGGGTTGGCGCCCGAAGCCGTCACCGTGGTCGATATGCGTGGCAATCTTCTCAGCCGCGCTCGGCATTCCGGCGGCCCGGATGACACGGACGCTTCCGACGCCCTCCTCGACTACCGGCAGAAGTTGGAGCACGACCTGGTCTCCAAGATCAACACCACCCTCGAGCCGCTGCTCGGAGACGGCAAGTTCCGCGCCGGAGCATCAGTCGAATGCGATTACAGCAGTGGCGAGCAAAGCGAAGAGACCTACGATCCTGCGAAATCCGTCATGACGCAGTCGCAGCGAACTGAAGACATGGCTTCCGGCACGGCGGCTTCCGGCATCCCGGGGGCCGCGTCCAACCTACCGCGGCCGACCTCGCGTCCGGCGACAGGATCGGGCGGCGTCACACGGCGGTCGGAAACCGTCTCGTATCAATCCAGCCGCGTCGTAAAGCACGTCAAGCTGCCGCAAGGCGCGGTCAAGCGCATGTCGGTTTCCGTACTGGTGGACAACAACGTACGCTGGGAAGGCACCGGAGCGAAAGCCAAACGCATTCTTGAACCGCCGTCGCCGGAGAAGCTGAAGAGCATCCGCGACCTCGTTGCGGCCGCGATTGGCTTCTCGCAGGAGCGCGGTGATCAACTCGTCGTCGAATCGCTGCCCTTCGATGCCACGCTGCACGAGGAACAGGTGACCGCGGCGCCCGCGCAGCCGACAGCCCGGCCCTCTAATATTCCACCCTGGCTCGAAACGCTGCTCAACAATAAGCCGCTCGCCATCGGAGCCGCCGCCGGCGTTCTGCTCCTGATCGCCGTGCCCATCGTGCTGCTCTCGCGTCGCTCGCGGAAAAAGCCCGGCGTCCACATGTCCGCCCAGCTTGGCGCGGCTGAACGCACCGCGCTTCCCGCCGCGTCTGAAATGAACGCTCAGTTGGAGGCGCAGATTGCGGAAAACGCCGCCATTATTGAGCAACAGCACAAGGAAGCCATGAACCGTCTGAAATTGTCGTCGGTCCAGACCAAAAAAGCGGAAGTGCTGGTGAAGCACATCGCCGAAGAAGCCAAAAAGGACTCTTCCACCATGGCTCAGGTCCTGCGCACCGGGATTAACGACACGGAAGCCCGGGCATGATCCAGAACCTCGAAACCGCAGGATCGCTCACCGGCATTCGCAAAGCCGCCATTCTGCTCGTTGTACTCGGCGAGACCACCAGCGCCGCTCTGCTGAAGCAGCTCGACGAAGACGAAGTACAGGCAGTCGGCCGGGAAGTTGCCAAGATCCCCTCCATTGCGGCGGACCAAGCCGAAGTGCTGCTCGACGAGTTTTATCAGATGACCGTCGCGCACGACTACGTGCTGAAGGGCGGCGTCGACTATGCCAAGCGCATGCTCATGCAGGCGTTTGGGCCGGAGCACGCCAAGCGCATGCTGGATCAGCTCATGTCATCGCTCGGTTCGGAACTCGCGAGCTTCGACGCGCTGCAAAAGGCGGATCCGGCGCAGTTGGCGAAATTCATACATAGCGAGCACCCGCAAACGATCGCATTAGTGCTTTCGCACTTGAACCCGTCACAGGCTGCGGGCCTGCTGGTTTCGTTGCCGCCGGAAATGCGCGCCGACGTGGCCCTGCGCATGGCCACCCTCGACCAGATATCGCCCGAAATTATTTCAAAGATCGCGGGCGTAATCGGACAAAAGCTCAAAGCCCTCGGCGAGGTCAGCCGCGAGTCCTATGGCGGCGTGCGGGCGGTCGCGGAAATGTTCAATCGTCTGGATTCCGGGAGCAGTAAGGAAGTTCTCGAAGCCATCGAAGTGAACGATGCGGTGCTCGTTGAAAGCATTCGGCACCTGATGTTCGTTTTCGAGGACCTGCTGCTCCTCGGCCCCGACGGCATTAAGGAAGTCATGGCCAAGACCGACCGCAAGCTGCTGACTGTTGCACTGAAGGGTACCAGCGACCAGCTTAAGAACCATTTCCTGCAAAGCATGTCGCAGCGCGGCGCGGAGATGTTGCGGGAAGACATGGATGCGCTCGGGCCAATCAAGATCAAGGAAGTCGACGCTGCGCAGCAGCAGATCATCGCCATTGTGCGGCAACTTGAGGCCGAGGGAACCATTAGCTTGAAGGGCACGGTCGGGGAGCAATATGTGGTGTAGCACCGTGGGGCAGGTTTATGTCCTCTAAAATCCTGCGCGGCCCGAACATCATCGTCGAGCCGCCACCCTGGCAAACCGTCTCTTCCTGGCAGGCCGAACCCGGTGCGCCGCGGACCGCTTATCCCGAAGTCCACGGGCAGACGGCGCGCCGCGAGCACGAGGTGCAAGAAGCGTATCAGCGTGGTCTGCAGGAAGGCGCTGCCGCAGGCGAACGTCAGGCAGCTTCGCGCCTCGACCCCGTTGTGCAGCGCTTCGCCCGAACGATCGAAGAAATTTCCTCCGCCCGTCGCAACCTACGGCATGAAGCCGAGGACGATATCGTGCGCCTCGCGATCGCCGTAGCGCGACGCATCCTCTATCGCGAACTGACCATCGACCCCGAAGCGCTGCTCGGCCTGATCCGCTCAGCGCTCGACCGACTGGACGCCCGCGAGGTCAACCGAATCCGCATCAGCGCTCAGGACGCACCCGCTGTGCTCCCGCATTTCGAAAGCCTGGGCCTGCCCAACCGCGTCGAAATCGTCACGGATCCTTCGCTCGAGCGCGGCGCGGCCATCTTCGAAACCAGCCGCGGCTCGCTCGACGCCTCCGCGGAAACACAGCTTCGCGAAATCGAGCGCGGTTTCGCCGACCTGGTGCGGAGAGCGCAATGAACCTCCCCCAGTACCTTGCGAAACTCGATCGCATGGAGACAGCGCGCTGGACCGGCTCGGTCGTCGAAATGGTCGGCCTGCTGGTCGAATCGAATGGTCCGGCGGCTGCTGTCGGTGACTTCTGCGAAATCGAAACAGGCGGCGGCCGCATCCTTAGAACGCAGGTAGTTGGTTTCCGCGACGGCCGCGTGCTCTCGATCCCGCTCGAGGAAATCGACGGCCTGCAACTCGGTGATCCCATTACGACGCGCAAAGAAGACGCCCGCATGGAAGTCGGACCCGAGCTGCTCGGCCGCGTGCTCGATGGCTTCGGCAAGCCGATGGACGGGTTGCCGCCTCCGAACAGCTCTGATGCCTATCCTCTTTATGCGAGTGCGCCCGGCGCCATGGAGCGCGAGCCGATCTCCGAACCTTTGGTCACCGGCATCCGTGCCATTGACAGTCTGCTGACCTGCGGCAAAGGCCAGCGCATCGGTATTTTCGGCGGCTCCGGGGTCGGCAAGAGCACCCTGCTCGGCGCCATGTCGCGCGACAATTCCGCAGACGTCAGCGTTATCGCGCTGATCGGCGAGCGCAACCGTGAAGTGCGCGACTTTATCGAGCACGAACTCGGTCCTGCCGGGCTGAAACGTTCCGTCGTGGTCGTCGCCACCTCCGACCGGCCGGCGCCCCTGCGCATCCGCGCTGCATTCGTCGCGCTTGCCGTAGCCGAGTACTTCCGCGACCAGGGTAAGAGCGTACTACTCGTGATGGACTCGGTAACACGACTTGCCATGGCGCAACGCGAAATCGGGCTCGCGGCCGGCGAACCGCCCAGTCAGAAAGGCTACACACCCTCCGTTTTCAACCTGCTTCCCAAAATCTTCGAGCGGGGGGGGCGCTTCCGCCGCGGTTCGATCACCGGTTTCTTCACGGTCCTGGTCGAAGGCGACGATCTGAACGAACCCATTACGGATGCCGTCCGGTCCATCCTCGACGGCCACATCGTGCTCTCGCGCCGCCTCGGCACGCAAGGACACTATCCCGCGATCGATATTCTGCAGTCCGTCAGCCGCCTGGCCTCGCGCCTCGCCAGCGGCGAACAAAAGGCCGCGGCCGTGAAGCTGCGCGAAGCGCTCGCGGCGTACGAGCGCGCCGAAGACCTGATCAACCTGGGCGCGTATGCTAGCGGAACCAACTCCCACCTGGATGCCGCGATTAAACTGCGCCCTCAATTGATGGACTTCCTGAAACAGGACGCTGCGGTCACCGCCGACTACAACGAAACGCTCACGCGCATGCGTGAGCTCGCCGCCCTCACCGAATGAAACGCTTCGAATTTCGCCTGGAGCGTGTGCGCCAGTGGCGGCAAGACCGCGTCGACATCGAACTCGCCGCGCTTGAACGCCTGCAAAACGAACTGGCTACCCTCTGCCGCGAGCGAGACGAAGCCGCCGCCTCGGAAGCACGCATGCGCCGCGACGCGCTCGCGCGCAACCCCATCTCCGCCGTGGAACTGGCGCAGGTGGACGACTACGTTCCCGTTCTGCGCCGCCAGCTCGAACGCCTCGACGATGCCATCCAGCGTGCTACGCGCGTAAACGCGGAGCAGACCGCCAAAGTCGCCGCCGCCCGCCGAGACGCCAAGCTGCTCGACATCCTCCGCGAAAAGCAGCTCACCGAATGGACTCGTCAGCGCGACAAGGAGCAGGAGGAACTAGCCGCTGAACTCTACCTTGCCCGTCTACGTGCCGGACGAGGTTAGCGCCGTACGCGGGCGGACGATCAGCGATAGTGCAATCGATGCGGCCAGCACGCCAACGATGACGCCCAGTGAGATCCCGATCGGAAAATGTCCTCCCCACACGTTGTTAAGCCAGGCCATTTTCAAGCCCACGAAGATCAAAACTATCGCCAGTCCGTAGCGCAAGAGATGAAATTTTTCCAACGCGCCCGCGAGCAGGAAATACATCGCGCGTAGACCGAGTATGGCGAACACGTTGGACGTGTACACGATGAACGGCTCACTCGTGATGGCAAATATCGCCGGGACGGAGTCGATCGCAAACAGTATATCGGTAGCCTCAATGAACGCCAGCGCGAGCAGGATCGGCGTCGCGTACGTTTTTCCGTTGCGTCGAAAGAAAAATCGGGTGCCTTCGTAATCCTCCGCCACCGGCATTAGCCGGCGAAGCAGTCTCACGATCGCGCTTTCCCCGGGCTTGAGGGAGCGCTCCGAGGAGAACATCATCTGTGCTCCGGTGTAAATCAGGAACGCGCCGAAGAGGATCACTACCCAGCCGTACTGCAGCAACGCCGCGCCGAGTGCGATGAAAATACCGCGAAATGCGAGTGCGCCGAGGATGCCGTAGAACAATACTCGATGCTGCGACACCGCTGGAATCGCGAAGTGCCGGAACACCAGCACAAACACGAACATGTTGTCGAGCGATAAGGACCACTCGACAACGTATCCGGTGAGGAACTCCAGACCGGCGCGCTCCCCCGCAGGGGCGCCAAATTGCCACGAGGCGTACTTGTAGAGTGCCGCGCAGAACAGCAGCGCCAGTGCGGCCCAGACAGCCGTCCACACGCCCGCTTCGCGAAAGCTCGTTACGTGCGCCTTGCGATGAAACAGTCCTAGGTCGATCGCCAGTAAAGCGGCGATCAGCCCGGTGAAGGAGGCGTACAACCACCAGTAGTCCGCGAATGGAAAAAGGTGACCGGCCACGGGTCAAACTCCTCCGGAATAGCGCGCGCGGAGCCGCCTCCATAAGTCGACGACTCCGCGCGTAAGCCAGTGCTCCGATCCTAGCAGCCGCAATCCTACGAACAACAGCGGAATCCCGGGTAGGAGCGGCAGCACTAGGCCGGCCGCACCCAAGGCGATGCAAGCATACGCCAGGGCTGGTTTCAGCACCGTCAAGCGGCTTCGGGGAGGCCACCAGCGCCGTCGTCGTTGTGCGGCGCTCGCGCGCGAATGGACCAAGCCGGTCCAGCCCAGATCGAAAGCCGGTCCGGTCCGGAGCCTTCCGCGAGCCGCAGCCCGAACATGACAGCCGCAAGCAGCGCCCACATCGTCACCAAAAGACCGCCCACGTGCAGTGTATGCGCGGTTATCGTGAGCAACGCGGCTAACGCCACCGCCACGAATACTACGGCGGCACTGAAGAGTGTGAACGTGATTCTTTTAAGCATGTTCTTGTTCCTTTCCGTCGTGAATCTATTACGCCGCCCGGGCCAACGCCGGGGCGGCGGGTCCGTTTAGTTCCGCTTGGACCTGGCACGATATGCAAAGTGCGGCCCAAGGAATCGCGCTCAGCCGTCTGGGCGCGATGTCCTCCTCGCAACGCAGACACATGCCGTAGATTCCCTTGCGAATGCGATCCCGCGCGGCCTCGATCTGGCGAAGCAAACGGGAGTCGTTCTCCATCGCCTGCGCCGACGTCTCCCGGTGTGCGGCGAGCAGCATCGCATCCACAGTATCGGCGACGGTTTCGACGGCGATCGCGTGGCGTTCCGCGAGCGACCGCGCCAGTTCTTTTGCACGCTCTTCCAGAGCGGTTCTCATTACGTTCAAATTCAGTGTTTTCATAATCGCGTCAGCCTTCATACTCAACAGACGCGTCCTCTTAGTAATCGGATCTATAGATAGTTTGGAAGCAATTCATCGGTTTAACCGATGTATACTGGCCTTGCATGCAATGGCTCAACTATCACCACCTGCTGTACTTCTGGATGGTGGCCAAGACTGGGAGCATCGCCCGTGCCTGCCAGGAGTTGCGTCTGGCGCAGCCCACCATAAGCGGACAACTCCGCGCGCTGGAGGAGAGCCTGGGCGAGAAACTGTTCGTGCGCGAGGGCCGCAGGCTAGTGCTGACGGACGCGGGACAGGTGGCCTATCGCTACGCGGACGAGATATTCGCGCTCGGGCACGAGTTGATGGACGTGGTCAAGGGTCATGCGGGGACGCGACCTGTACGGTTCGCGGCCGGCGTGTCCGATCTCATTCCAAAACTGATTGCTTACCGTATTCTCGAGCCGGCGCTGGCTATTAAGGGCGGCATCCAAATGGAGTGCTACGAAGACACGCCCGAAAAGCTGTTGCTGCGTCTCGCCGCTCACGAGATCGATATCGTGCTCACCGACGCACCCGCTTACGCCGCCAGCCGCGTGGGCGTGTTCAATCATCTACTGGGCTCCTCGGCCGTCGCGCTATTCGCAACGCCGCCGCTCGCGAAAGTCTATCGCGCGCACTTTCCGGAGAGCCTGACCGGCGCACCGTTTCTACTGCCGATGAAGAATTCAACGCTGCGGCAGATCCTCGATCAGTGGTTCGATGCGAATTCCGTCCGCCCGCGTATCCTGGGCGAGTTTCAAGACTCCGCGCTGCTCGCGGCATTCGGGCAGGCGGGCGTGGGCATCTTCGCGGCGCCGAGCGCGATCGAGTACGAAGTCCGCAAACGCTACGGTGTCGCGATAGTGGGCGAGCTCGGCGCGCGCACCACGGAGTATTATGCTATCTCGGCGGAACGCCGAATCAAGCACCCCGTGGCGACTCTAATCGCCGAGGCGGCGAAGGGCCAACTGTTTGGCGCAACGTAGGCGTATGTCGAGGGCGGTCGAAACCCGCTGAGCGATCGTGCGCCGGGGCGCGAGGTGGGTCTGGAGTGGCCAACCGTCGAAGCCGGGCATGGGCTACAAGGAACTGGGTCTCGCCAGGCCGCTGCAGAGTCGAGTCGTTGGGAGCGTCGTGCGACGGCGGACGAGGCGGGTTTGGCAACCCGCCGCAGTCTGACAGCCTGCCCCACGTCGGAGGATCGGCGAGGGGAAGTTCCCTAGGAGCGCCGGACGACCCTGGCGGGACGTCGCTACGAGCAGAAACTCAGCGAAAGCACCCGCTGAAAAGAAAGAAGTTAGGTCTGAGTTTCTGGAGAGGGCCGCCGCAGGCGTCGGCCGCCCTGCTACGCGATGTGCCGGCCTTTGCGCACCGTGGGCTTCAGAAAATCGTTTGCCTCGCGGTTGTTGGTGACTCGCATTTTCGCGCTGTCCCAATCGAGCTTGCCGTCAAAGCGCAGTGAAAGCGCGCCGAGTAGAATCCATTCGGTAAACGGCGCCGCGATGCTGAAATCCGAGCACGATCTTTCGCCGCCTTTGGCCGCGCGAATCCAGTCGCGATAATGGCCCGGCGAGCGCGTGAGAACTTCCGGTGGGAACTCGTAATCGCGCATCTTTTCTGCCGGCAACAGACGCGTACCCTCGCCGTAAGTGCCCGTCGTGATGTACCCTTTGTCGCCAACGAAGAGACTTCCATTGCTTCCCCGCGCGATCATGCGGCTGACCCGCCGGTTCAGTCTCTCGTTGCTGTCTGTGGGTTCCGGCGCTTTCGCCTCCGCAGCGGCTTTCTTCGCCTGCTCGGCTTCGTAGCCCTTCGCCCACTCCGCTAAATCCGCTACTTCTTTCGCATCTTCGAGCTTCGGCGCGCCGTTCATCATGGCGCGCATCCTGGCGGGATTGCGCTGCTCCGGCGGAATCGGCCGGCGCGGCAGATCGCCCAGGATCTCGTCAGCGGCAATGCCCTGCGGACGGTACGGCGCCTCCATGCAGGCGTCATACCAGAACACCTTCACCGGCGGCATCGATCCGCGGGCCGGAAAATCGAAGCGAATTACAGCCTTGTTCGGATACGAATACTGGTTGCGGCCCTCCTGCTTCACACACTCGACGCTGGTCGGTGCGCCAAGCGTGAGCGCCATGTTCGCGGCGCCGAGGATGTGGCAGGCCATGTCGCCGAGCGCGCCGCATCCGAAATCGAGCCAGCCGCGCCAGTTGAACGGTAGATACGCGGGACTGTACGGGCGCATGCTCGCGATACCAAGCCAAGTATCCCATTTCAACGTTTCGGGGACGGGCGCTTCGGCCGGCGGCGATGACATACCCTGCGGCCATACAGGGCGGTTCGTCCAGGCGTGCACTTCGGTGACGTTTCCGATCGCGCCCGACCAGATCATCTCGGCACAACGGCGCGTGCCATCGTTTGAATAACCCTGGTTGCCCATCTGCGTCGCGACGTGGTATTTAGCGGCGGCGTCGGCCATCTGCCGCGCTTCCCAGATCGTATGGGTCAGCGGCTTTTGGCAGAACACATGTTTGCCGCGCTGCATCGCGGCTAGGGCTGCGCTCGCGTGCATGAAATCCGGAATCGCGACGATCACGGCATCGATCTCTTTGTCGTGTTTGTCGAACATTTCCCGGTAGTCGGCGTACTTGGGGAGATTCGCGTACTTCTTGAACATCACCTCCGCGCGCTTTGAATCGGGGTCGGCAAGCGCCACGATGTTTTCCGATTCGCAGCCGCGGATATCGCTGGCCGCTTTGCCGCCCGCACCTACGGACGCGATGTTCAGCTTTTCGTTGGGCGATTTATAACCCATCGCTTTGAGCGATGCAACGCTTCCGAAGCCAACGGCCGGCACCGCTCCGGCCAGCAGTGTCCCATAAAAGAAATGTCGTCTAGATAATCCCTGTGACATGACGTAATCCTTGTTTATTGTACGCCCACGCGAGTCGGTATCGGACCTTAGTCTCCATTACTGCCGGGCGGCGCGCTCCCGCAGGACCTGTTTCAATGTCTCGCCGATTAGGAGGTACTGATCCAAATCCAGCGGCTTCGCGATGTACCGCTCGACGCGAAGCTCATTCGCTTTTTCCTGATCGCTCGGCGTAACGGATGAGCTCATGATCGCGACTGGGATACTAGACAGATGCTCACTCTGCCGTATCGCTTGCAACACTTCGACGCCTTCGTTCTTAGGCAGGTTCGCATCGAGCACAGCGAGATCCGGCACGGCGGCCTCGGCATATTTTCCCTGGCGCCTGGCGAAGGCCAACGCCTCCGCGCCATCCTCGATGACCGTTAGCTCAAAATCCAGCCCCGCGCTCTTCAGCGCCTGCTCAAAAAGATAAACGTCACCGGGATTGTCCTCCACCAGAAGAATACGGAATCTTTGTGTAACGGTCTCGCTGCTCATGGTTTTTCTTCGCTGGCCGCCGGCAGGGTGAAATAGAACGTCGCGCCCCGGCCTGCTTCTGACTCGACCCAGATGCGCCCGGCATAGCGCTCGACCACACGCTGGCAGATCGCAAGCCCAATGCCGGTGCCCGGGATGGATTTCCCATGCAGGCGCTTAAACACGCCGAAAATCTTCTGGTGGTATTCCGGCGCGATCCCGATACCGTTGTCAGTTACCGCGAACCGCCAATCGGTATCCATTTTCTGCGCCGAGATATAAATGCGAGGCGCACACTCCGCGCGATACTTGATCGCGTTCCCGATCAGATTTTGAAAGAGCTGCACAAAAACAGTATCGTGGCCGAGCACGGTAGGCAGCACGTCTGTGGTGACAGTGGCCCCGCTCTCCTCGATTGCGCTCGTCAGACGGTACAGCGCCGTCTGAACGATCAGGTTCAAATCGACGCGCTCAGCCGGTTCCAGCCCGCGTGCGCCGGCCGCGGCAAAGGCGAGCAGGTCCGTCAGCAGATCGCGCATCTGCCGTGTGCCTTTGGTAATGAAATCCACATACAGCGACGCGTCGTCGTCGAGGCGCCCCCGGTAGCCTCTGATCAGGAGCTGCGAGTAGTTCGTGATCATGCGCAACGGCTCCTGCAAGTCGTGGCTGGCCGCATAGGAAAATTGACTCAGGTCGTCGTTCGCTTGCCGCAGTTCATCCTCGGCATGCTGGCGTTCGAGAATCTCTGTTTGCAGTTGTTCGTTCAGCGCCTCGGATAGCTCCGTCAGCTCGTGCTGGTGCACCGAACCGAGCATTAGTGCCTGGTTCATGGCGGTCGACTGCCGATGAAAGGGCGTGGTCTCGGTAACCTGGATCATGATTCCAACCGGACGGCCATCCGCGGCAACGACCGGCCACATGGCACAAGACCAGTAGAAAGAATCGGAAGCCATGTGCTCCGGCCCGGTGTGGGTTTCGGGACCTTCGCCGCGGTACACCCGGCCAAGCAGCGACAGAAACTCATCCCCAACCGGGACCACACTGGAAAAAGCCTTTCCGAGCAGTTCCTCCTCGGGCTTGCCGAGCAGCAGGCAAAAAGCGCGATTTACGTACCGGACCGTATGGCCCGTGCCGTCTACGGCGGCCATCGGCATCGGCGAAGCATCGGCCGTGGGCCGGCATAGATCCAACATATCTATTTGTTCGCTCGCATCGGCCGGTCCTCGCTCATGCATGGATTCACTTCGTGCGGATTCTATTTCGTTGCGCCTTTGCCGTGGCGATCCTCACCATTTTGGCGCGGGCGGCCCACCCGTTTGGGGATGCCGGTGGTCAGGTCATAGTAGTCCGCAAGGCATTCGCCAATCACCATTCCCGTGGAATCGATTTCGTATTCCCGGATATCGCTGCTGTGCGTACCGCCACGCATTTTGACGACCATCAGGATCTTGCGAAGCTGGCTCTCGATCTCCACATAGCGGAGCCGGATGATGTCGTCGGTCAGGAACGAAATGGAGTAGCTGCTGAAGAGCAGTTCCGTGAAGGTCTCTTCCATTTCCAGCGTACTCAGAATTGTGACGCCGATTCCGATCAACGAGAAGATCATGCGATACAGCGATTCTCGGAAATCGGCACGGAACCCAGGGGCTAGAGCCATTTCAAACCCGGCGAGGGAATCGATGACCAGGCGTTTGGCCTTGGTCCTTTCGATCGCCCGAAGCAGCTCGTGCATGGTTTCGTCCACCGACAGGTCGAGGGGACGGAGATAGATCACCTCGAGGCTTCCATCGTGTAGAGGCGTTCTTAGATCGAGACCAAAGGCGCCGGCCCGTCCGGCGTACGCTTCGGGGCGCTCCTCAAAAACCGCCACGATTCCCGGTTCTCCGGCGCGCAGGCCCGCCGCGATGAACTGCGAGCCCAGGAGCGATTTGCCGGTTCCCGTAGGGCCCGCGATCAACACACTGTCGCCCTCGGGAATGCCCCCGCCCATCATTTTGTCCAACTGCGGAACTCCTATGGAAAGCCGCCTCTCACCGGGTGCTCTTCGCTTTCGCCCTGTCAGCCCGAGGGTACGGGAGAAGGCCTGCAGACCGTCTTCGGTGATGCGGAAAGTGTGCAGCCCCGGTACGGACGTCTGCCCGCGCAACTTCATGATTTGCAGCTTGCGCACGACGGAATTCCGCTCCACGCTTTGATAGAGCCAGAAGAGGCCATCGGCGACGGTAAACACGGGGTTGTCGCGCAGCTCCTCTTCGGAATACTCCCCGACCAGGAACGTCGTGGCTTCCCAACTGGTCAACAGCAGGCCCAAGCGCTGGATGAACAGGGCAACCTGCAGGTCATTCTCGCCACCCGGCGCCTTGCGCATCACGGTCCGGAAGGAGTCGACGACTACGATGGTGGGGGTGGCCGCTTCGACTTCCCGGGCGATTTCTTCCATGACGCCGTTGAGTCCCCGATCCACAAGAGCCTGCCCCAGATTGATAAAGCGGACGGCGCTATTCAACTTGGAAATATCGAAGAAGGTAAACTGCTGCTCGTAGCGCAGCATCTTCAACGCCGGTTCGCCGAGGACCGTGAAGTAAAGCGCCGGGCGTTCCGGCGTGGCATTGGCGAAAACGAATTGATGCGCGAACGTCGTTTTACCGCATCCCGGCGCGCCCGCGATGATGTTGAACGAAAATTCCGGAATCCCGCCGCCCAGAATGTCATCCAGGCCCGGAACACCGCTGGGCAGTTTGTTTATCGTCACTTTATCTTGCTGGGCCATGTGGGTTGTGCTCCGCGGAATTCGAGTCGTCGAGCGGCAAATCCGGCCACAGGTCGCGCACCAGCCGCAGCGTCAGGGATTCGCCAATGAAAGTCGTAAGCAGACCGACCAGGTGGCCGATGAGGACCGCGCCTGCCTCCTCGGCGTCT
>JAICMB010000024.1 GCA_025929455.1 Bryobacteraceae bacterium
TCCGCACCGCATTGGGCGCCGGATGGCAACGGTTGGTGCGCCAGTTGCTAACGGAAAGCGTGCTGCTGGCCGTGATTGGTGGAGCGGCTGGACTGCTGCTGGCCAGCTGGTGCCTGCAAATCATGCGCGCCATCAATCCCGGCAATATTCCGAGGCTCGATGAGATCCACATCAACGGAGCCGTTCTGGCCTTCACGTTCGGCATCGCGCTGCTCACCGGCGTTCTGTTCGGCCTCGCGCCGGTGTGGCGCGCGATGAAAGTGGATCTGAATACGTCGCTCAAAGCCGGCGGGCGGAGCGCGCAACGGGACGGCGGGCTTAACCTTACACGGAACCGGCTCCGCGGTCTGCTGGCGGTGTCCGAGTTGGCGCTCTCGCTGATGCTGCTGATTGGCGCTGGGCTGCTGATCCGCAGTTTTGTGCGCCTCGAAAACGTGTCGCCGGGATTCACCACCAATCACGTGCTCTCGATGGAAGTGATCGCTGCCGGCCCCAAGTACCGGCAGGACAAGGCGGCGGTGCAGTTCTTCAACAACGCCGGCGATCGCATCGCGCATCTTCCCGGTGTGCTCGCGGAAGGCGTCGTTTCGGCGTTGCCGCTGACCGGAGAAGTGGGATGGGGTCACATCGACGTCGAGGGCTTTATTCCGCAACCGGGACAGGAACTGCAGGCGGACATGCGGGTCGCCTCTTCCGATTACTTCCGGACCATGGAGATCCCGCTTGAGAAGGGCCGCTTCTTTTCGAATCACGATACGGCGGAAACGCAGCCAGTCGCAATTGTGGAGGACCGTTTTGCGCAGCGCTTCTGGCCCCGCGACAATCCCATCGGCAAGCATGTGTGGTTCGATCCCAAGAAGCCGATGACGGTGGTGGGCGTGGTGGGGACGGTGAAGCAGTACGCACTCGACAGCGAAGGCAAGATTGCGCTCTACTTTCCACACCAGCAGATGACCAGCAACCAAATGTTCCTAGTCGCGCGCACATCTTCCGATCCGGCCGCGCTTTCGGGCGCTATCGTCCGCGAAATCCATGAGGTCGATCCGAGTGCTGCGGCATACCAGATCCGCACGATGCAGGACCGCCTGCACGCATCCCTTGCGCGCCAGCGCTTTTCCACGACCATGCTGGGCGCGTTCGCGCTGTTTGCGTTGATTCTGGCGGTCGTCGGCATTTACGGGGTGATGTCGTACCTCGTGACGCAGAGCACGCACGACATCGGTGTGCGCATGGCTCTCGGCGCGCCGCGAGGCAACATCCTCGCTATGGTGCTGCGGCAGGGCGCCGAACTGGCGGTGATTGGAATCGGCGCGGGGCTGCTTGGCGCCGCTGTGCTCACGCGCGTAATGGCGAGCCTGCTGTTTGGCGTTAGTGCAACGGATGCGGTGACGTTCTCGACTGTTGCCGTACTGCTCGCGTTGGTCGCGATCGGGGCGGCATATGTTCCGGCGCGGCGCGCGACCAAGGTAGATCCGATGATGGCGTTAAGGGAGGAATGACGAGTCGAACTCGCTGGGGGATCGTGCGTCGGCGCACGAAAGCGGGTCTGGAGTGGCCCACCGTCGAAGGGCGGGCATAGGCATAAGGAACTTCGGCGCTGGCTCTTGTGCGGGCGAGGGCCGATTGACAATCGGCCGCAGGTTGACAACCTGCCCCACCACGCGGCGGGAAGTTCCTCAAAAGCGCCGGACGACGGTCTGAGTTTCTGGAGAGACCCGCTGCAGGCGTGGACGCCTGCCCCACATTGTTTGATGAACTTGCGCGCGCGGCAGGCGCTGAGGTGCAGCGCAAGGCCGGCCGCCCCACGCCGTCACGGTACCCTGAAAGAGCGTGCCCCGCCTTGTTGCTCCTCCTGAAATCATGAGTCCGGCCGGATACTGGCCGCAATTGCGCGCCGCCATCGAGGCCGGCGCGGACGCGTTGTATTTCGGGCTGAAACATTTTACGGCGCGCGCGAAAGTGGGCTTTGAGGTCGCGGAATTGCCGGAGGTCATGCGCACGCTGCACGCGCGCGGCGTGCGAGGATTCGTCACGTTCAACACACTGGTGTTCGAGCACGAGTTGGCGGAAGCGGCGCGCGCGATTGCCGCGATTGCAGAGGCGGGTGCGGACGCGCTGATCGTGCAGGATCTCGGGGTTACGAAACTGGCGCGCGCCATCGCGCCGGGCATCGAGATTCATGCCAGCACGCAGATGAGCGTTACCAACGCCGCGGGCGTTCGCCTAGCACAGAGTCTGGGGGCAGATCGCGTTACGCTCGCGCGGGAGCTATCGCTCGATGAGATTCGCGCGATTCGCGCGCAGACGTCGTGCGGGCTCGAAATGTTCGTGCACGGCGCCCTGTGCGTGGCGTATTCCGGACAGTGCTTCTCGTCGGAGGCGTGGGGCGGCCGCAGCGCGAATCGCGGGCAGTGCGCGCAGGCGTGCCGTCTGCCGTACGCGATGGTAGTGGACGATGCGGTTCGCCCGCTCGGAGACGCGCGGTATCTACTTTCGCCCGGCGATCTGTACACGTTGCAGCAGATTCCCGCGATTGTGGAGTTGGGCGTTGCAGCGCTGAAGATCGAAGGCCGCTATAAGGGCGCGGATTATGTTGCGCTGACGACTGCGGCATACCGGCGCGCGGTAGACGAGGCATGGGCCGGCCGGCCGCATGCGGTGTCGGGCGAAGAGGAACTACGGCTGGAGCAGGTGTATTCGCGCGGGCTCGGGCCGTATTTCGTTACCGGGACAAATCATCAGGCCGTGGTACGCGGGCGTGCACCCCGGCATCGCGGCGTGCTGATGGGGCGCGTGGCACGCGTGAATGGCGATCGTGTTTGGGTCGCGCCCGGCGAAGCGCATGAGATCGCACCGTTGAAAGCCGGCGATGGTGTGGTGTTCGATGCCGCGGACCGGCGTAGTCCGGAGGAGCGCGAGGAAGGTGGCCGCGTACATGCGGTCGAAGGTGCGCCGGGCGGGCTCATCGTGTTGCGTTTCGGCGTCGGCGCGATCGATGCGTCGCGCATCGCGGCGGGCGATCGGCTGTGGCGCACGCACGATCCGGCAGTGGAACGGTTGACGTCCGTGTACACGGAAGCGAGGGCGCCGGTGCGAAAACAGCCGCTCGTGGTGCGGGTGCGTGCACATGCGGGCGAGCCGCTCGTCACCGAATGGTTTCTGGCCGCAGATCCGCAGGTGCGCGTTTCTGTGCAGCGGGACGCAGTCCTCGAACGCGCGGCCAATCGGGCGAGCGATGCGGAAACGGTGCGGGCACAACTGGCGCGGCTGGGTAACACGCCATATGAATTGGCGCGGCTTGACGCGGATATTGAGGGCGAGCCGTTCATTGCGGCATCAGTGTTGAACGCGATCCGTCGCGAAGCCGTAGAGGGCTTGCAGACGCTCCAGGTGCGGCGTGTAGCGGACGTAAATGATCCGCTTGCGGCGCTATCGGGTGCTTTGAAAAAACGAAGCCAACCTCCACCGGAAAAGCCGCGAATGGCGGAACTCCATCTTCTAGTGAGGACGCCGGAGCAGCTTCACGCGGCATTGGCCGCAGCGCCAGCTTCGATCACACTCGACTACCTCGATCTTTACGGACTAAGGCCGTCCGTGGAGCGGGTCAAGGCCGCGGGCGTTCCGGTACGTGTAGCGAGCCCGCGCGTCCTCAAGCCCGGCGAGGAACGCATCGTGGATTTTCTCGTACGGCTGGACTGCGGGATTCTAGTGCGCTCCGCGGGGTTGCTCCACACGCTCGCGGGCAGCGGCCGCACACTGACCGGCGATTTCAGTTTGAACGCGGCAAACTCGTTGACGGCGGATATGGTGCTGGCGATGGGAATCGACCGCATCACACCCACACACGATTTGAACGCGGCGCAGATCGCGGCGCTGGCGGAAGGTGTCGGTTCCGAACGGATCGAAGTCATCGCGTATCAGCATCTGCCCGTGTTTCACACTGAGCATTGCGTGTTCTGCCGGTTTTTATCGACGGGAACGAGCTACCGCGACTGCGGGCGCCCGTGCGAGAAACACCGTGTTGCGCTGCGGGACGGGAGCGGGCGGGAGCATCCGGTGCTGGCAGACGTGGGCTGCCGGAACACGGTGTTCGGAGCGGAGGCGCAAGAGGCGAGCGCGCATCTTGACGCGTGGATGCGCGCCGGCATCCGGCATTTGCGGCTTGAGTTTGCGCATGAAGCGGGCGAGGATGTGCGCCGCATCACTACCGCGTTTCAGGACGTACTTGCGCGAGGCGTGAGCGCGCGCGAACTCGGCCGTCGCTTGAAACAGATCGCCGCGCAAGGTGTGACGCAAGGCAGTCTTTTTGTCCCGAAGGACTACCTTACATTACCCGTTCTGCAATAAGCGTCAGCGGCGCTTGCGATGCGGCACGGGCGCAACGGCGCCGCTGTGCTCGATGGTGTCGACCATCGCGTTCGCGAAGGCTTGCACGAAGGTGCGGCCGTTGTTTTGCAGGTTGTCGCCGGTCATATATTCCTGTTCGATGTCGGGGCGCACGCCGATGTTCTCCACATAAGGCGCGGCCGGATATTCGGACGACACCACGGGATGCGCGCGCGACATCAGAGACTCCGTCGTGCTGGCGTACGCTTCCGAGTACGTGGTGACCTCGAAATCCTCGACGCTGCCGCCTGCGCCCATGGTGCGCGCGCCGAAAATGGGACCGCGACCGTTGTCCTGAAACGCTGCCGCGAACATCTCTGCAGCGGACGCGGTGAATTCGTCGGTGAGCAGCATCACGGGTTTGGTGTAGGCGTTAAAGTTGCCCTTGTTATCGCTCGACGGATCTACATCGAGCGATACTCCGCAAACTGGAACTGGCGGCGTGAGGCCGCTCGGACGGGAGTGCGCATCCTGCATCGTCGTGAGTATGGACTGGAGCTGCTGCAGGATATCGTCGGGCGCACCCTCCGTCTGCGCCTCTTCTACGGCCTGCTCGAAACTCCCTACCCACTCCTGCGTAGCGCGGATTTCTAAGCCGATCGTACGGAAGCTGTGCGGCATGATGTGCTGCAGCAGAGCTTCGGTGTAGCAAGCATCGCCGCCGGGGTTGCGCATGAGATCGACGATCAGGCCGTCGGTGTTGGCCTGCATGTAGGCGATCTCGTCGGCAAAATCGGGCTCGAAGAAGGTATCCGTGAACGATGGAATCCGGATGTAGCCGATTGTGTGCGGGCCCTGTTGAAAGGTGCCGGAGTAGAACGGATCGAAGCGGCCTTTGCCGAGCCGGATCTTGAATCCGTCAGGCAGCGTGAACACGGGGGCAACCGCTCCCATGCCGCGCACCGATTTTTCGCTGCGGATGACCATGTGGCGAAGCGTGCGCAGGGGCGCCATGTAGTCGCCGTGCGAGGCTATTACGCTCGACTGCACGGGAACGATCGGGCCGACCGTGGTCAGCGGCGTACCAGTCTTCTGCCAGGGGATGGTGGCGATCGCCGTATCGCCGCTCTGCGTTTTGATCTCCACGTTGGCGGTGTCGCCTAGCTGCCCGGCATGCGGCATGATGACTTGCGTGCGCGAGGTGAGGAGCGACGCCGCGACGCGGTTCGTGCTGACGGTGTTGGCCGCGACGGCGTATTTCTGGAATTGCGTGAGCAGGTCGTTTACGGAGATCCCGTCGATGGAGAGAATTTCATCGCCGACCTTATACGGGAAAGTCGATTCCGGTAGAACCGTGCGATCGATCGAGTCTATTAGCACGTGGCCGTCGTAGATATCCGTCTTGAAGCCCAGTGTGGCAGTAAAGTTGGAAGGCAGCTCGAAACCGTCATGCGCGTCGTCGAAACTGGCGACGTACTCCACACAGATCTCGTAGAACTCGAGGTCGTCCTTGGCGGCGGCGACTTTGGCGAGCCAATCGCCGATATTGAGAATGTCGACGTGAAGGGCGTCGCGCTTCCACTGTGCGGGTCCATAGCGGACGGCGTAATTGGCGGCAAGCTGCGCGAAGTCGGCCGTACGCTGGGCCGGAGTGAGTTGCGCGTACGCGGCGCAACCGGAGGCGCAGAGAAGAATGGGTATGAGCCGCCGGATGAAAAATAAAGCGAGCATCCCGAATAGTTTACCTGTGCTTCTGTGGATTTCAAGTACTAAATCGAGGGTTTGTGATGATGAAAAGTACTAATAAGCGATTCGGCTCAAACCACTCGCCGGTATCGATCAGCCGGGGACACCTGTGACATGGCACGCTGTGCTTCAGTGCAAATTGTCCACCAGCATGAGATTGGCGCCCGCGCTGTCGATCACCGAGTACAACAAGGACTTCTGATCCTGAGATAACGCCATTCCGACGAATGGCTTCTTTCCGACGTGCAGCAACGTCGTCCGTTTTCCGGTTACGTATTCGAAAAAGTCGATCGTGGTATCTTGCTGTGATTTGCCCAGCGCCAGAAAATACAGGCCCCGGCTCCCAGCGACGAAATTCAACGCATAACTCAACCCGCCGACAACGAACTCCTCCTTACCGCCATCGACCGGTACCCGCCAGATCGAAGTCGGCGCACCGGTGTCTTTGGCGTAGTAAAGGAAGCGCCCATCCGACGATTCGCTTGCGGCGATCCCTCCTTGTTTGGTGATGCGAGCCGGCGCGCCGCCGCTTGCAGGCATCTTCCACACTTCAACCCTTCCCGTGTGGTTTGACCCGAAGTAAATCCAGCGCCCATCCCGCGACCAACGCGGTTGCACCTCCTCGGCAGGATCGTCCGTAATGCGGTGAATTTCACCCGTATCCGGCGACAATAGATACAAGTCCGAAGAGCCTTCACGCCGCGAGTTAAAGAGAATGACGCGTCCATCCGGGGACCACCGCGGGTTCGAGCATTGCGGCCCCCGCACCGAGGTCATCTGAGCGGCATTGGACCCGTCCGCATCGGCTACCCAGATTTCCTCCGTCCCCGACCGCGTCGAAGCAAACGCCAGCCGTTTCCCATCGGGCGAGTAATTTGGCGTCTCCTCATCGAAAGTCGAACGCAGTATCGGCTGATTGCCTGAGACATGTTCGCCGTCCAATGTAGCTTTCCAAAGATTGGAATCTCTGAATTGTTCCGCGTACACGAGTCGGCCGCTCTTCGATATGCTGATGGCCGTAGCGCGTTCTCCGAATGAAAGCAGTTCGGGCGCGGTCACATTTCCGCCCGGAACCGGCGGCACATGGAGTCTCCACATGCGCGAGATGCCAAGGTGACCTCCCGACGAGAACGCCACATCGCTCCCCGACGGCATCCAGGCGAGCCCCTGAATACCAAGCTCGCCCGTCATCCTCGCGGGTGCTCCCGCAGCCTGGAAACCGGGCGAAAGCGGAAGGACGTTCATTGACGTTGCCCAAAGCGACCGCTCGCGAACGAACGCCAGCTTTCCCCCGTCGGGAGAAAACGCTGGCGCCCAGTGGCCGAACTCCTGCCGCCTTGCCGTTGTGAGCCGTCGCTTTTCGTTCCCATCCGCGGCCAGCATCCAAATGCCCGCATCGTGCTCTCCCACGGGGCACCCGCCGAACGCGATCCACTTTCCGTCCGGGCTCCACGCGATATCTCCTGGCGTTTCCACGTGCTTGATTCGCCGGACCATCGTCGGTGTCTCCGGAACCCGCATCGTAACGTCCGCGATTTTACGCTCTGCGCCGCCCAGTGCCGGAATCACGATCACGCTCGCGACGAGTTGCTTACTGAAGCGAAGGAAGGCGATGCGCCGCCCATCCGGTGACCACGCCGGGCTTTCATCCCACGCCGGATTGGTGGTCAGCCGCAGCGGTTCCCCAGGTCCAACCAGCTTCACATAGATGTCGGAATTGTCCTCGCTCGCGCCGCTCCACGCAAAAGCGACCTGGCTGCCGTCGGGCGACAAACTCGGCTGCGTCTGAAATCCTGGATAAGACGTAAGCGGAACTGCGGCGGCACTCTCCGTATGCCGCTCGGGCGTCCGGACGGCGCCTACCTTGATGTAAGTGAACGCGGCGCCCGCAACCACTACGGCAACGCCCAGCGCTAATGCCAACGCAGGCACATGACGGCGCTTGTTTGCTGCGCCGCCGCGCTCCGAGCCTAATCGCTGCCGGTGACTGAACCCCGAGTTCCTCCTCGACCTCGACAAGAGCGACCTGCAGATCGCTCGCATTCTGAAAACGCCGGCTGGGATCCTTGCGGAGGCAACGCCTCACGATCCGGTCCAACTCGTCCGGAACGTCCGCGCGCAAAGCGGTAAGCGGCTTCGGGTCATCGCGCAGGATCGCGCTGACGGTGGTCGCCACGGAATCCCCGGCAAAGGCGCGCTGACCCGTAATCATCTCGTACAGCACACATCCGAAGCTGAACAAATCCGAGCGCGCGTCCACAGGCTTGCCTTCCGCCTGTTCCGGGCTCATGTACGAAAGCGTTCCTAGAATCAGGCCTTCGCGCGTTTGCACGGCCGGAGCCGGGCTGTCCCCGTCGCGCGGCTGCACGGGCTCGGTTAATTTCGCAAGCCCAAAATCCAAGAGCTTGATGGAACCCGTTTCGGTCATCACGATGTTGCTCGGCTTCAAATCGCGGTGGACAATGCCCGCCTTGTGTGCGGCGGCAAGCGCGTCCGCAATCTGGATGGCATACCCCAGCGCTTCTTTGAGCGGCAGTCCTTTTCGCGGGATGATCTTGTCCAGCGACTTGCCTGACACGTATTCGAGAACGAGCATCTGCTGCCCGTCCGCTTCGGCCAGGTCATAGAAGGTCACAATATGCGGATGATTCAGCGCGGAGGCTGACCGTGCTTCCTGCGCGAACCGCCTGCGCCGCTCGTCATCCTGCAAACGGCCGGCGAGCAGGAACTTGAGCGCCACGTCGCGCCCCAATCGCGTGTCCTTCGCTCGGTAGACCTCGCCCATACCGCCGTGTCCGAGCAGCGAAATCACGCGATACGGCCCGAGTTGAGTGCCAGGCGCCAAATGCGCAATCGAAGCAGTACGGCCGGCTATTTCGGCCGAGACCCGTTCCCACGCTGGCGCGCCCAGCATGCGATCGGCACGTGTCTCCTGCGCCAATAACGATTCCACTTCCTCGCGCAACGCCGCGTCGCCGCCGCAGTGTTCGTGAAGACAATGCGCGCGCTGCTCGGGTTCCTGGGCCCGGACGGCCTCGTAAACCTCTTCAATCTGTTTCCAGCGTTCCGGGCTCATGGCCGGCTCCTCGGATCAGTTCGCGCGTGAGCCACACCTTCGCCAGACTCCAGTCGCGCAGCACGGTTCGCGGCGAAACCTGCAGCACCGCCGCGGTCTCGTCGACCGTTAACCCCCCGAAGAAGCGCAGCTCCACCACCCTGCTCTTGCGCTCGTCGAAGGCCGCCAATGCCTGCAGCGCGTCGTCCAGCGCCACCAGATCCGGCCCTGCCTCGGCAGCCACCTCCAGCGCTTCGTCAAACGTATGCCGCTGCGCGCCACCGCGGCGCTTGGCGTAACCTTTGCGGCGTGCCGCATCCACCAGAATGCGTCGCATCATCTGCGCGGCCATGGCGAAGAAATGTGCGCGATCCTGCCAATCGACTTCCTTGACGTCCACCAGCCGCAAATACGCTTCGTTTACCAACGCGGAGGTCTGCAGTGTCTGCCCCGCACGCTCCCGCCGTAGCCGCCGCGCCGCGAGGCGGTGTAACTCCGCGTATACCGCGGGAAACAAGTCGTCGGCAGCGGCGGCATCGCCCTTCCCCCAGGCCCGGAGCAGAACCGTAACAGACGCTGAACGCGAACCCGCGCTGTCCATCTCAAGAATCTTACTCCGTTGTTAGAGTTTTCGCTAATCGTTCTCGCTTCCCCCGCCGAAGGAGACGGATCGATATGCGGAAAGCGGTGCTTCTGATGGTGCGGGCGGGAACAACCCTGGGCTGGGCCGGCGAACGGCGCGTGACGGTTTGCCTGCCCCACAACCCGGAGAAGTTTGACGTGTTCATCGTCGCTGAAGGCTTGGCGAGCGAAATTTACCGTAATATCGGCATTGAGCTGCGCTGGAAAACCCAGTGCCATGCCGCCGAGCTGGACGCGCCGGCTTCTCAAGCGTTTCCAAACCTGACAACGCTCGGGATGCGCTGGGTAGAAGAGGCGCCGGCAAACACATCGCCATTAGCGATCGCGGCAGCCTTCCCGTTTCAGTACACCGGTGCCCGCATCGTGCTGTTCACCGATCGCATGCGCAATATTTTACGGCAGAGCGATTTCGTCGGCGTTGCCGTGCTCGGTCACGTCCTAGCCCACGAAATCGGGCACGTGCTGCTCGGCAACGACGAGCATGCGGACGAGGGCATCATGAAGGCGTACTGGAGCGCCTCGGACAAAACCGGCATGCGCAACCGCCCGCTGCGGTTCACGAACAACGAAGCAGACATGATGCGGCAGCGTTTCGATCACCAAGGCGTGGTCATCGCAGCACGATAATGTTGGTGTCGCTTTATTTGCGTCTCAATGAAAGTCGTGCGACGGCACCGCTTCTTCGGCGACTTGCAGCGGTAAAATGCGCGCGGCTTTCACCGATTGCACACCTTGCACGTTTTGCATTTCGCCTTCCACGACCAGATAGGGATTTTCTAAAATCTTGGCGCGCTCGCGGGCGAAAACATCGGGCATGATGACGGCGTTTGCAATGCCGGTCTCGTCTTCGATGCTGAGGAACACCAGCCCCTTTGCCGTCCCGGGCCGCTGGCGGCAGATGACGCATCCTGCAATACGCACGATACGGCCGTTCCGTACCTGGTGAACGCGGTTGGCCGGCACAACGCCCAGCGCGTTCATCTTTTCGCGATGGAAGGACATCGGGTGTTTGCCGATGGTGAGCTGCGTTCCGCGGAAATCGGCATTCAGGCGCTCGCTCTCGTCCATGATCGCGAGAGGACTCGCGGTGGCTGTATCGTCGGCTGCGAACAGCGGACCGCGCGGGCGAACGGCCAGTTCCGAAGTCCACAGCGCCGCGCGGCGGTGCGTCTTCTCGAGCAAATTGAGAGCGCCGGTCTCGCTCAGCTTCCGCAGTTCGTCTTTGCGCAGCGACGGCACACGGTCCGCCAGGTCCTGAATGCTCGCAAACGGCCGTTCGGCGCGCGCGGTAAGCAACTCGCGCGCGGCCTGCTCGCGCAATCCCTTCACGTACATCAAACCCAGCCGCACGCATTTGGCATTGCGGTGATCGGAGAAGTCGTCCTCTTCAATGGTGCAGAACCAATCGGAGCGCGTCACATCGACCGGCTTGAAATGCAATCCGTGCCGCTGCGCATCTTTGACCAGCGTGGCGGGCGCGTAGAAGCCCATCGGTTGATTGTTGAGCAGCGCGGCCGTGAACGCGGCCAGGTAGCGGCACTTCAGATATGCGCTGGCATAAGCGAGCAGCGCGAAGCTGGCGGCGTGCGATTCCGGAAAGCCGTATAGCGCGAAAGACGTGATGGCCTGAATGATGCCGTCCTGCACCGGCCCGGTGATGCCGTTGCGATCCATGCCTTCGCGCAGCTTCACCTCGACATCGCGCATGCGCGCTTCCGAGCGCTTGAACCCGAACGCCCGCCGCAGGTCTTCGGCCTCACCGCCGCTGAAGCCGGCGACAATCATGGCCATGCGCAGCAACTGTTCCTGAAACAGCGGCACGCCGAGCGTGCGCGCGAGCACAGGCTCGAGCGCCGGGTGCATGCAGTCCGGTTTCTCCAAGCCCTGCCGGCGGCGGATGTAGGGATTCAACATTTGTCCGACGATCGGTCCGGGGCGGATGATGGCGACCTGCACGACGATGTCGTAAAAACGTTCCGGGCGCAGCCGCGGAAGACACGACATTTGAGCGCGGCTCTCGACCTGAAACAGGCCTACTGTATCGGCCTTTTGCAGTGCCGCGTAGACTTGCGGATCATCCGGCGGCAAGTGCGCGAGATCAACTTCCTCGTCGTAAGCGTCCTGAATCAGCTTGAGGCTTTCCTGCAAAACGGACATCATGCCGAGGCCGAGCAGGTCCACCTTAACAATGCCCATCGACGCGCAATCGTCCTTGTCCCACTGCACGACGACGCGGCCGGGCATGGTGGCGGGCTCGAGCGGCACCACACAGTCGAGCTGTCCCTGGCACACCACCATGCCGCCGGAGTGCTGGCCGAGATGCCGCGGCAGGTCCTGAATGGTCATATATAGGTCCAGGAATTTGCTTACGAGCGGATTCGATGCATCGAGCCCGGCCTCGCGGAACTGCCGCGCCGCTGTTTCCATGGGATCTTTCCAGCCCCACGAAGGAACCATAGCGGAAAGCTTGGCGAGTGTGCGCTCGTCGAAGCCGAGCACCTTGCCGATATCGCGAGCCGCCGATTTCCCGCGGTACGTGATGACATTCGCGGTCATGGCCGAGCCGCGTTCGCCGTAGCGTTTGTAGACGTGCTGAATGACGCGCTCGCGGCGATCGCCGCTGGGCAGGTCGAGATCGATGTCGGGCCACTCGCCGCGCTCTTCCGATAAGAAGCGCTCGAACAGCAGATCCATCGCGACCGGATCGACGGCGGTGATGCCGAGCGAGTAACACACCGCGCTGTTCGCCGCCGAGCCGCGGCCCTGCACGAGAATGTCCTCGCAGCGGCAGAACTGCACGAGGTCCCAGACGATCAGGAAGTATCCGGCGAGATCGAGCTTCTCAATTACAGCCAGCTCGCGATCGATTTGTGCACGCGCGCGTACGCCCAGGTCGCCGGCGAAATTGCGGTAGCGCTGCCGCGCGCCTTCCCAGGTACGCGCGCGCAGAAACGAGTTCATGGTTTCTCCGGACGACACGGGATAGCGCGGAAACTCGTAACCCAGGTCTTCGAGCGTGAATTGCAGGCGCTGTGACAGCTCCAGTGTGTTGGCGATCGCTTCGGGTAGATCGGCGAAGATGCGCGCCATTTCAGATGCGGTCTTGAGGTGACGCTCGGAGTTGATGGCGAGCAGGCGACCGGCTTCCGCGATGGTGGTTTTGTGCCGCACACAGGTGAGTACGTCGAGCGCGGCGCGCGCCTGCGGAGCTGCGTACGCGACGCCGTTGGTGGCGAGCAGCGGCAGCTTGCGGCGGCGCGCCAGTTCGATAAGCGCCTGGTTGCGTAACTCCTGCTCACGGCTGAAATGGCGCTGTAGCTCGATATAAATATGTTGCTGCCCGAAGATGTGGAGCAGCTTGTCAAGCTTGTCATCATCGGGCTCGGACAACAGGCACACGAGGCCTTCGGCGAACTCCGCGAAGTCATCGAGCGAGGCGGCGCGGGTATCGACTTCGCTCGACTCTTTGGGGCCGCTCAGCTTAACGCGCGTTATAAGGCGGCACAGATTCTGATACCCGCGGCGGCTCTCACATAGCAGGGGATAACGCTGCCCGTCTTGGCAGGCTAATTCGGCACCGATGTGCGCGCGCAGGCCGAGCTTTTTCGCCGCGAGATGGAATCGCACGGCGCCGGAGATGCCGTCACGATCGAGCAGCGCTATGCCGGGGAGACCGCACTCGGCTGCGCGGACGGCCAAGTCTTCGGGAAGCGAGGAGCCTTCGAGAAAGCTGAACGCGGAGCGCGCGTGTAGCTCGACGTATTCAGTCATACATGCCTTCGAGGAACCAGGCGCCGTCCGGCAGGCGGTACAGGCGATAGAGCGCACCGCTTGCGACGGCGATGTCCCATTCGTCGCGGTACCAGGGAGTATCGGTCCACCAGTTGCCGCAGGTGCGCCAAGGACCGGCGCAGGTGGTTATGCAGCCGCGGACCAGGCGTGTGCGGATGGAGGCGGGACGCGAGCGGTCGAGGGTCACTTCTGCCGGGAGCGGTGGGCGGAAATAGCGGAATGCGAGCTGCGTTGCCGGAGGACAGGCAGCAGAGACTGACTGTCCCACTTGGGCGAATTGGGGGTTTAGGCGGAAGGGCTCGAAGTGGTGCGTGTCGAGTAGTTCTGGGGTACCGGCGTTTGTTTCGCCCACGAGGGCGCGGACGCGCGCTAGTGTGACTTCGAGTTTGTCCGGCTCGGGCGCGGGCGGCAGGAACATGCCATGTTGTATGCGCCGCGGCGCCGTAGGATGCAGTGCGATGGCGACGGCCGTCATGGGCGCCTGCGGAGGATGCGCTTCGAGATCGAGTTGAATGAGCTTGAGCAGCGCTTTCGCATCGCGCGCCGGCACGGGCAGCCGCACCACGCGTTCATAGTCGCCGGCGTTTTCAAGCGTGAGCGTCACGCGCACTTCGTTGGTAGCGAGTGCCTGTGATTCGAGACGCGCGCACAGCGGGTTGAGCATGCGCGCGATCA
>JAICMB010000624.1 GCA_025929455.1 Bryobacteraceae bacterium
AGCGAACGTACTCTGCGATCGTAGAGCGCGGGTGCCTGGAACACGCGGCAAAGCAGATTCCCGCGGGCGCCGGACGCGTGTTCATCGTGACCACGGCGGACGTCTGGGCGCTGCATGGCGCGCGGTTGCTGGCCGGGCTCGGCGAGCGCGATTTCGAGCTGCTGTTTTTTCCCGGCGGCGAGACTAACAAGCGGCTATCGCAGGTAGAGGCACTGGCGGACGGGCTGCTTGAGTTTCATGCCGACCGCTCCAGCGTGATCATCGGATTCGGCGGCGGAATCGTAACTGACCTCGCGGGATTTCTGGCCGCCATTTACATGCGCGGCATTCCGGTCATTCAGGTTCCGACCACGCTGCTCGCGCAGGTGGATGCGGCGGTCGGCGGCAAGACGGGCGCGAATCTCGCCGGCGGCAAGAACCTGATCGGCGCGTTTCATCAGCCGCTGGCGGTGTTGGTCGACCCCAGCGTTCTCGATACGCTGCCCGAGCGCGAGTATCGCGCGGGGCTGTTTGAAGTGATTAAACACGGCATCATCGCCGACGCCGCGCTTTTTCAAATGATGCGGCAGGAGAGCAGCGCGGTGCTGGCGCACACGCCTGCCAACATCGACCGCATGATCGCGGATTCAGTGCGCATCAAAGCCGAGGTGGTTTCGGCGGACGAAAAAGAGTCCAATCTGCGGCGCATCTTGAACTTCGGTCATACCTTCGGGCACGCGCTTGAAGCCGAGACAGGCTACAGCCGGTTTCTGCATGGCGAAGCGGTGGCGTGGGGCATGCAGGCGGCGATCGAGCTTTCCTCGCGCATGCGAGTCCGGAACGCGCACGACGCGGCGGAGATGAGCGCCTGTATAGACGGCTATGGCCCCATACCCTCGCTCGATGGCATCGCACCGGAGAATCTTGCGGCGCGGCTGGTGAGCGATAAGAAAACCGTGCAAGGCCGTACGCACTTCATCGTGGCGGAAGGAATCGGACGCGTGAAAGTGACCGCCGATGTCCCGCACGAGCTTGTCCTTGCGGCGATTGAAGCGGCGCTGCAAACGACGGCGGGCGCACGCGCCTGATGGCCCGCGGTGCGGCTCCGGGGACGCGGCCCACAGGTATTGACAATGAAGAACAAGCCGCGCGCTGGGTGCGCGGCATGTTTGGCCGTATCGCACCACGTTACGACCTGCTGAATCATTTACTCTCGTTTGAAATTGACCGCTACTGGCGCGCGCAGACCGTGGCGCGCGTGAAGACGGAGTTACAGCGCGCCGGCGCTGTCGCCGTGGATTTGTGTTGCGGCACCGGCGATTTAACGTTCGCGCTGGAGGCCGCGGCGTCGTCGCAGGCTACGGTATTCGGCAGCGACTTCTGCCATCCGATGCTGGTTACGGCGCGCGATAAAGCAGCGCGGCGTGCGTCGCGAGCGGGTCTGTTCGAAGCGGACGCGCTCACCCTTCCTTTGCGCGAAGGCTCCACCGATCTGGTCACGGCCGCGTTCGGGTTCCGCAATCTCGCGAATTACCGGCGCGGGTTAGACGAGATCCTGCGCGTGCTGCGGCCCGGCGGCATGGCCGCGATACTCGAATTTTCGCAGCCGCCGAACGCGGTGCTCGCTGCCTTGTACGGTTTGTATTCACGGCGCATACTGCCGGCCATCGGAGGCGCGGTCTCGGGTTCGCGTGAGGCGTACTCCTATTTGCCGGCGTCGGTGCAGCGGTTTCCCGATGCGGACGAATTTGCGCGGCAGATGCTTGAGGCGGGTTTCGCGGAGGTGCGTTTCAAGCGCATGACCGGCGGAATTGTCGCGCTGCACACCGGGCGGAAGTAGCGCTGCAGCAACCGCTCCCTCACGGTCGCGGCTCTGAAACGGAGAGCCGGTTCTGAGCCGCGCGCGTCAGCAAGCGGTTTAGAGTGCAGTGCAATTCCAGGCCAATTCGAATCCCTGCGCGCGAAGCTTGTTCTGAAACGGGGCGAGCAAACGCGGCGTGTTTCGGATCGCGTGCGGCGAGCGAAATTTCGCCCGCGCATTAGCGGGAGCGGCCCCTGTTATGCTGGCTGTCAGGCATCGCGCCTATTCTAATCGATGGCGTTTCTGAGCGTCTCGGGCGAGCCCGCAAGCGGTTATGACGACGTCGCGCAGCTCGTTGCAGGGCGCACCGGATTCCGGCTGCTGACTACGGCGGAGCTGTTGGAGAGTGCGCCGGAAGCGCCGCAAAGCGCGCGCATTCTGCTGGCACGAGCGGCCGTGATCGCGGCGGGGGTTGAGAGCGGCGTGGTCGTAACCGGCCCCGATGCGGCCGCGGTCATCGATATGCTCCCCGCGACTCTGCGAGTGCATGTCGCCTCCGGCCGCGCGGTCTCGACCCGGCAGTACGACCTGATACTGAATGGGGCGCTCGGACGCGAGGCGATGCTTGCCATCGTGTCCACAGCGGCCGCGCCTCTACTGCGTGCCGGGCCGCTGAGCCGCGAATGCGAAGCCGGTCTGCAATACGACATCCGCATGCGCCTGGCGCGGCACGGGCTGGCGCCTGCCACGGCGAGCGCTCCGACGCGTCCGGTGTTCAGCCATCCGAGCGAGCAGATTTTCGCAAACCTGCTCGATTTTTACTCCATACCGTGGCAATACGAACCGCGCAGCTTTCCACTGCGGTGGGACAGCGCGGGCAACGCCACCGAGGCCTTCACCCCGGACTTCTATCTGCCGGAGTTCGACATGTTCGTCGAACTCACTACGATGAAGCAGTCGCTGGTTACAAAGAAGAACCGCAAAATACGCCGCCTGCGCGAGAT
>JAICMB010000405.1 GCA_025929455.1 Bryobacteraceae bacterium
GCCGTCCACTAAAACCTTCGCCACTCATTGCCTCCACGGGCACCGCTTCTCGCGAATGTGTTGTTCGAAGTCGGCGCGAAAATGCTTCACTGCGCTTTGCAGCGGCTCCATCGCTCCGGGCGCCAGTGCGCAGAAGGTGTGCCCCGGAGCGTTGAACCAGGTTTGAAATTCCAGTTTTTCGATATCGCCTTCGCGGCCGTGACCCTCCTCGAGTGCCGACAGGATGCGTGCCGCCCAATTCAACCCGCTCCAGCACGGCGTGCACCAACCGCAGGATTCCTGCGCGAAGAAGCGCTCCAGGTTCGCCGTCATGCCGACGGGGCAGGTCTGATCGTCGAGGATAATCATAGTGCCCGTACCGAGCCTGCTGCCTACTTTGGCCACCTCGGTGAAATCAAGCGGAACGTCCAGATGCTCTTCAGTGAGAAAGTCGG
This sequence comes from Bryobacteraceae bacterium, assembly GCA_025929455.1. The sequence goes on from JAICMB010000405.1 coordinate 435, forward strand.
TCGACGCTCCACCAGGTAGCAGACCACGAAGCTTCAAACCCTCGCGCATACCTCCGGCATGATCTTCGAGGATCTCGCGCGCCGTTGTGCCCATCGGCAATTCCCATAGTCCCGGCCGTTTCACCTTTCCGCTGGCCCCGTACAGCTTCGTGCCGGCATCGGCGGTGCGGCTCAGTTTCTTAAACCAGTCCGCACCGTTATCGACAATGTGCGGCACGTTGCAGATGGTCTCGACGTTGTTGAACACTGTCGGTTTGCCCCACAGTCCCGATACGGGCGGAAAGGGCGGCTTCGCGCGCGGGTTGGCGCGCTTGCCTTCCAATGCGTTCAGCAAACCTGTCTCCTCGCCGCACATATACCGGCCGGCACTCATATGTACGAACATCTCCACGCTATAGCCTGAGCCGAGAATGTTCTTGCCGAGGTACCCGCGCGCGTACGCCTCCGCTATCGCGCGCGACATGTGTTCTCCCGCCACGATGTATTCGCCCCGTATGAAAACGTAAATCGCATCCGCATCTACTGCGTAGCCGGTCAGAATCGCGCCTTCGACGAGCTGGTGCGGTGTCGCCTCCAGTAACAGCCGGTCTTTGAAGGTGCCCGGCTCCATTTCATCGGCGTTCACGACCACGTACTTGGGGCGCCGCACATCTTTACCCACTGGCGTGAAACCCCATTTCATGCCGGTAGGGAATCCCGCTCCTCCGCGCCCGCGGAGATTGGAATTCTTTACTTCGGCGGTGACCTGCTGGGGAGACATGCTGGCGAGCGCTTTCCGCAGCGCCTGGTAACCGCCCGCGCGTTCGTAAGCGGCGACATCCAGCGGCGCACCTCCCGGCCCGATGTTCGCGGTCAGCGGCTTTGCGAGCGCGCCATTCATTTGTAGGCTTCCAAAATCCTGTCGACCTTGGCGCCGTCGAGCTCGACGTGCAGATCGTGATCCACCATCATCGCGGGGGCGCGGTCACAGCACCCCAGACACACGATGGGCAGCAGCGTAAACCGGTCGTCAGCGGTCGTTTCGCCGAATCCCGCACCCAGCCGCGTATTGAGATGTTCGCGTATCCGGTCATAACCGAGAATCCAGCAACTCACGCTGTCGCACAGCAAAATCACGTGCCGGCCTACCGGACGGCGGTAGATCAAGTTATAAAACGAAGCCACTCCATCCAGATCCGACGCCGTCATGCCGAGCAACTCACCGATATCTTCAAGACCTTCGTCCGAAACCCAGCCGCGATGCTTTTGTACGATTTTCATGGCGTCAATCGCCACAGCTTCGCGCGTAGGATAATGCGCGAACTCGGCTTCTATTTCGGCACGCTCTTCAGGACTCAGCATTCGAATTCTCCAACTTCAGCGATCCACATCCGCCAGTACGAAATCGAGACTGCCCAAAATCGCCAGCAAATCCGGTATCATGCGTCCACGGCATAAGCGGGGAATGATCTGCATGTGCGGAAATGACGGTGTCCGGATTCTCGTCCGGTACGAAACTGTATTACCGTCGCTCACCAGAAAATATCCGTTGCTTCCCTTCGCCGCTTCATTGACGCCAAGCACTTCACCGGGCGGCATTACCGGCCCCCAGCTCACCCCGAGAAAATGTGTAATGAGTGTCTCGATGTCATGCATCGTGAATTCCTTCCGCGGCGGGCACGCCAGCGGATGATCTGACTTATACGGGCCGGCCGGCATGTTGTTCAGACACTGCTCCATAATCCGCAGACTCTGCCGCATCTCCTCGACGTGTACGATCGCCCGGTCATAACAGTCGCCCGTGTGCCCGGTTGGGATTTCGAATTCGAACTGGTCATAGCCGGAATACGGCTGCGCTTTGCGAAAATCCCAGGCCAGTCCGCAGGCGCGCAGATTCGGTCCCGTAACGCCCCATTCGATCGCCTCGTCCACGCTCAATCCGCCGACGCCTTTCGTGCGGGCTTTAAAAATCGCGTTGTCCATGACTACGTGGTCGTATTCGGCCAGCCGCGGAGGCAGGTAGTCCAGAAAATCGCGGATCATGCTGTCCCAACCTTCAGGAAGGTCCTGCGCGACGCCGCCGATACGAAACCAGTTCGGATGCATGCGCGCCCCGCACACCGCCTCGATAATCCCAAAGGCGCGTTCACGGTCGTTGAACGTGTAAAACACCGGCGAGAGCTGTCCCAGATCCTGTGCGAACGTGCCGTACCACACCAGGTGGCTGATGATGCGGAACAATTCGGCCAGCATGACACGAATGACTTGCGCCCGCGGAGGTACGGTGATCCCGGCCAGTTTTTCTACGGCTGTGAGATACGCGAGATTGTTAATGACTCCGGCCAGGTAGTCGATGCGATCGGTGTAGGGTATGTAGGTATGCCAGGACTGCCGCTCGCCCATCTTCTCGGCGCCGCGATGGTGAAACCCGATCTCCGGTGCGGCGTCGACAATCACCTCGCCATCGAGTTGCAGGACCACTCGCAGCACGCCGTGCGTTCCGGGATGCTGCGGACCGACATTCAGGAAAATGAAGTCCGTATCTTCCGATTCGCGGCGCATGCCCCATTCTTCGGGGTGGAAACGTAGCGCCTGCTGTTCGTGTTCCTGCTTGTCTTCGGGTAAATGGAACGGCTCCATATCCGTCGCGCGTGCGGGGTGTTCCTTGCGCAACGGATGTCCTACCCATGTCTTCGGCATCAGAATGCGCGCCAGGTGGGGATGACCTTCGACATCGATGCCGAACATGTCGAAAACCTCGCGCTCATACCAGTTCGCCGCCGGCCAAATGTGCGTAATGGTCGGAATGCGGGGCGAGTCCCCGGACAACGGAACTTTCAGACGCACAAATTCATTGCGATCGAAAGAGAAGAGGTGATATATAACCGTAAAGTCGTTGCCGGAGGTGCGCTGAGCGCGCTGTCGCTCGTCAATCGCTGTCAGGTCGTACAGCATTTTGTACGGTCCATCGCTCTGCGATTTTAAACGCGACAGCACCTCACAGACATCGCCGGGTGCAACTGAGAACGTCGGGATACCGTCACTCGATGGCTCGAGTACCATCGCATCGTCGCCCGCCGTTGGTGTAGTCTCGGGTGCGATGGCCATGTTTCACACTTGGTCCGGCGTGCGCAAATCCACGACGCGCTGCCGCGCCGGCCGTTTGAGGTCGCGCAAGGACGGCATGGGCGGCCGCGTCGTGACTTGATCGCCGACCACCCAGCTCAGCGGTCGCCGCTCGGTTCCGACTGCCTGCCTCAGCAGCAGGATTCCTTCAAGAAAGGCGTCCGGACGCGGCGGGCAACCCGGCACGTATACGTCCACCGGCAGAAACTTATCCACGCCTTGCACCACGCTGTAGATGTCGTACATCCCGCCGGAATTGGCGCACGAGCCCATCGAAATGACCCACCGCGGCTCCATCATCTGTTCATACAAGCGCTGAATCACGGGGGCCATTTTGATAAACACCGTGCCGGCGATCACCATCAGATCCGCTTCGCGCGGGGTGCCTCGGATCACTTCCGCACCGAAGCGCGAGATGTCGTATTTGCTGGTGATACTCGTGGCCATTTCCACAAAGCAACAGGAGAGGCCGAAATTGAAGGGCCAAATCGAATTCTTGCGCCC
>JAICMB010000599.1 GCA_025929455.1 Bryobacteraceae bacterium
AAGTCGGTTTCGCCGGCGCGTATCCTGGCAAGATTCAGGTTTGTGAACTCGCGCCCGGCCAGAGCATCTACGTGCAGCGCGACAGCTTCCTCTTCGCGCAATCGAGCGTGACGCTCAACATCGCGCTCGTCCGCAGGCTGCGCGCCGGCTTCTTCGGGGGCGAGGGTTTCATCCTCGAACAACTCACCGGACCCGGTACCGCGTTTATCCACGCCGGCGGCGATTTCGTTCAGTTCACGTTGCAGCCTGGCGAAAGCCTGCAGGTCGAAACGGGCTGTATCGTCGGCTTCGATGCCTCCGTTCATTACGACATCCAATTTGTCGGTGGTGTGAAGACCGCCATTTTCGGTGGCGAAGGCCTCTTCCTTGCCACCCTCACCGGCCCCGGCAACGTCCTGGTCCAAAGCATGACTCTCGAAAAGATGCGCCGCGAGCTCGCCCCCTCCAAAGTCGGCGGCGACGAACACAAAGGCTTCGACGTCTTCACCGGCCTCTTCGACAGCGACGACTAGCACCGGGTCGCTCTCTTACGCATTTCCAAGGGGCCGCCACTCCGCCGGAGGCCCGGTCGCGCCCATGTTACCCTGATCCCCATCCACTCCTGAATGGCACTCCGCTCCCCCTTGCCGCGTATCTGCATCGCCATGGGTTTCCCGACGGCCGAAGCGCTCGTGGAGCATGCGCGCCGCGAAGTCGAAGAAGGCGAGACGTTCTTCGAGTTCCGGCTCGACTACCTCGAAAATCCGTACCGCGGCGTGGAAGCCATTCGAGAGTTCCTTACAGCCTATCCGGAAGTCACCATCCTGGCCACCTGCCGCCGGCATCAGAATCGCGGCCACTTCAACGGCAGCATCGAAGAGCAGATTCGTATTCTAGACGCGGCCATCGACAGCGGCGCGAAAGCCATTGATATCGAAATCGAATCGGCCGACAACATCGCGGGGAATCTGGACCGCCTGCGCGGCCGCGCGTGGGTGCTCCTGTCCTATCACAACTACGACGGCACGCCTGCGATGGAAGCGGTGCTGCGGCGCATGCAGCGCGTTTCCGCCGACGCGATCAAAATCGTTACCACCGCGCACAAGCCGTCCGACAATCTGCGCGCGCTCTCGCTGGCAAAAGCGAACCCGCGATCGTCGCTCATCGTGCTCGCCATGGGAGAAATCGGCTTCGCCACGCGCGTACTGTCGCCCGCATACGGCGGCCTGTATACCTACGCCGCGCCGAACTCGGGCGACGGTACTGCGTCCGGGCAGGTGACCGCGCGCTTACTGCGCACGCTCTATCGCATCGGCAAGTTCACAAAGAGCGCAAAGGTATACGGTGTGGTGGCGGATCCCGTGCGGCACTCCATCTCGCCCGCGGTGCACAACCGCGCGTTTCAGTCGCGCCGCATGGACGCCGTGTATCTGCCGTTTTTGGTGAAACCCGCGCAGCTCAAGGATTTCTTCACGCTTGCCGATGGCATGCCGGTCACTGGTTTCAGCGTGACCATCCCGCACAAGCAGAAGATCCTCCGTTATCTCGAAAGCGTGGACCCGCTCGCGCGGCGTGTCGGCGCGGTGAACACCGTTTGGAAGAAGCGCGGCCGCTGGTACGGCACCAACACCGATACGGAAGCCGTTACTGCTCCGCTCGCCAAGCGCATCAAGCTATCGAAGTCGCAGGTGTTGGTGGCGGGCAATGGCGGAGCGGCGCGCGCGGCAGCGTTCGCGCTTGCCGAAGCCGGCGCGAAAGTCGCGATCGTGGGCCGCAACCCGGACCGCGTGCGCGTGCTGGCGCGCGCCTGCGATGGCGAAGGGCTCACGCGCGAAGAGGCCGAGGCGCGGCACTTCGACGCGCTGGTGCACGCGACGCCGCTCGGAATGCATCCGCACCCCGACGCGTGTTTCTTCGAAAAGAATGTCCCCGCTGACGTTGTGCTCGACATGGTGTACAACCCGCACGAAACCGCGCTGCTGCATCGCGCGGGGGCGGAGGGCAAGACCGTCATCCATGGCGTCGAAATGTTCATCGAACAGGCCGTACGGCAGTTTGAGCTATGGACCGGAGAGACCGCGCCGCGGGCGGTCATGGAACGTGCGGCCATTGAAGCGCTGACGCAGGCGCGTTGCAATCCCGCGCCCTGCGGCGCTCACAGGATGCCGGAGTCGGCCGGAGCTTAGTTCGCTATTTGCCCGCGCGTGCGGCGGGCGCGTCTACAAATTCCAGCCAGCCATCCATCATCTCATCGTGCGTCGATTCGCCCCAGCGCACCGTTTTGGTGGGATCGGGGTTTTCCGCGTTGTTCGCCGAGTTGTCGAAGTGCGCCGTGATTTTAATCTGCGTGCCGGCGGGAATGCGTACTGGTACGGCGTTAAGATACTTCATCTGCCACTCGAACCGGTACTGCGGCACGTCCGCGAGCGTTTCCGTGCGGCCATCGGGATAGAACGCGTCGAAACGCATGTCCTTACCGCGCAGGTGCATGTGCGCGACATACGAAAGCAGATCGATGTCGTGCGTAAACGTGTAGCACGCCGTCACTTGCTGATCGGGCGCGCCCGCCGGAATTTCGAACAGCACGTTGTGCATGTCGAGACGGTGCAGTTCGTGCTCGGGCGGTGCCTGCGCGAAGTACAGACCGATGCTGGTGCGATCGGATTCAGGCTTGCCGGTGGTGTGCGAATAGTGAATCGAAAAGCGGAACCGCGATCCGGCCGGGATGCGCTTAGCAATGCCGCGCGGCCAGTGCTCCGGATCTTTGCCGGGAACGTACGACGCCAGCAGATTGCTGAGCTCGCCAAGTTTCTCGCCGGGTTTCATTCCGCCTTCCGGGCGTGAGCAGCCGTCGTTCACCACCGGCAGCGTGCTCGCCTTGGCTCGTACGATTTCGATCTTGCG
>JAICMB010000189.1 GCA_025929455.1 Bryobacteraceae bacterium
TACGGCGACATGGTGAAGGACACGATGAAGCAAGTGCTGCGAGCGATCGCGGAGGCGCGGCAAGACGGCGTGGCGATCGACGTATCGGGAATGGACGAGTTCGACATCGGGGATTTCGGGGTGGAGCTGGCAGACGCGAAGCAGTTGTTGGAGCTGGGGGTAAAGTCGCCGACGCTGGCGAAGCAGGTTTATAAGAAGCTGGCCCTGAAGTTTCTGTGCGATGTGCGGCAGGACATTAAGGATCAGATCGCGCGGGAGATCGAGGGGGCGTAGTCTGTTGTGGCGGAGGCCGATTGAAAATCGGCCGCAGGTTAAAAACCTGCCCCACTTCAGAGGACAGGCTTAGCAGCAAGCATTCTCAAAGGAGCCTTATGGACGAGAACACTACGGGTGCGCCCGGGGATAACGGCGTTGAAATGCGCTCGATTATCCGGGGCGTGATTGAAGAATTTGTGCGTGCCGAGCAGGCCAAAGCCGAGCCGGCATACAAGACGGAATTGATGGAAGAGCGCAGGCGGCGCGAGCAGCTTGAAGGGCGCGTGAATGAACTGGTTGCGGAAGCGGACCGCAGCCGCCGTATGGCGGACGAGGCGGACCGCAGCGCGACCATTCGCACCGAGCTGCAGCGGCTGGGGGTCAACAAGATCGACCTCGCGTTCCGTGCGGTGAAAGACGACATACAGCGAGCCGACGATGGCCGGCTGGTGGCGCGCGGACCGCAGGGCGAGGTGGCCGTGAAGGACTACCTGTCGCAATTCGTCAACGAAAATCCCGAGCTGCTGCCCGCGCGTATCGCGGGAGGCAGCGGGACGGGCCCGGCGCAGAAGAACGTGCCGGCGTCCAGCGGACTCGATCTGGACAAAATCCGGCCAGGAATGGATCCGGAGGAGATGGACCGGGTACGCCAGGAGATCGCGCGCGTAGCAAGTCAGACGCTGCGCGGTTTCTAGCGAAAGTAAAGGAGAAAAAACACGAATGCCAGCGATTACATCGACAAATGTCGCATCCGCGATCGTGAAGCTGGTTGCCGCTGACGCCTTGCCGGCGTTGATGAGCAATCTGGTGATGGGCAATCTGGTGAACCGCGATTACGAGCCGGTACTGGCTAACAGCGGCGATACCGTAAATGTGCCGATCCCTCCGACGCTGGTGGCGAACAATATCGCCGAAGGCGGTACGGTGCAAACGCAGAACCCGAATCTGGGCAACGCACAGATCGTGCTGAACTCGCACGTGGAAGCGACGTTTCAGATTCCGGACGTCACGAAGGTTGTGGCGGTTCCCGATCTGCTGAAGCTGTATATGCAGCCGGCAGTGGTGGCTCTGGCGGAGAAGATCGAGTCGGACCTGCTGAGCCTTTATCCGCAGTTCACGGTGAATGCGGCGGTGGGCACGCCGGGTACGGCGATCACGGAAGCCGTTGTGGACCAGGCGGAAACGCTGCTGTTCCAGAGCAAGGTTCCGTCGAGCGCCGCGAAGTACCTGGTGGTCGATCCGAACACCTACTCGGCGATGCGCCAGATTCCGCGCTTCAGCGAGTATTACAGCGCCGGTGACGCGGGCCTCCGCGCCCTGGTTGACGGCGCCGTCGGCAAGATCAAAGACTTCTACGTTTTCCGGTCGCAGTTGGTGCCGCGGACGGGTAGCGGTCCGACGATCACACACAACATGGCGTTTGCTAAGGACGCGGTTGGGCTCGTTGTCCGCCGCCTGCCTCAGCCTCTGCCGGGGACGGGCGCTATCGCCGAGTACGCCGAGATCGGCAACTTCGGTCTGCGTGTGGTGATGAGCTATCACCCCGACACGCTGGCGCAGCAGTTCACCGTGGACGTGCTGTACGGCTGCGGTGTGCTGCGCAACGGCTTTGGCGTGCAGGTGAACAGCTAGCCATTGTCTTGGCGGGGCCGCAACGGCGGGAGCGGCTCCGCGCTTTGCTTATCGAGGGCGAACGGGTCGGAGACCCGCTGTAGGGGTGGACGCCTGCCCCACAAGACAGCGGAGCCGTGAGCTCAACACAAAGCGCAGCCAGCAGAGACTGGCCGCGCCACTGGATCTGCTCGAGATGCGGGAGGCCGATTAGAAATCGGCCAGCAGGTTAAAAACCTGCCCCACGAGTTTAGGAAAGGACAGGAAGCATGGACCTACGGGGCTATTACGAAAAGATTCGGAAGGCGGCGCAGGAAATCACGACCGCAGATGTTGTGGTGGTGAGCCTGGAGACATCCGATGGCGGGCATGCGGGCGTGAAGACGGAAGTTCCGCGCGCGGTAGCAGCCCGGATGATCGTCGAAGGACGCGCGCGCCTGGCGGACGCGGCCGAGACGGAGACCTACCGGCACGGCGTGCAGGAATCGAAGCAGGCGGCAGATGAAGCCGCGGCGAGCGCGCGCGTGAAGCTGGCGGTGGTTCCGGAACAGGAACTCGCGGAGTTGCGCGGCGCGGCGAAGCAGCCGAAGAAGTAGCGAGGCGGAGAATGGCGCTATTCACAGACGGAGTCATAAACACGATCAGCGATCTACAGAGCCATGACGCCGGCATTTTGGACATGGCGAACGGTGAAGGGATCGACCTGAGCGAGAAGACGGCGCTGGCACAGCAGGAAATCGGGGATGAGTTGATTGCGTTCCTCACGCGCCACCCGACGCAGGACCCGCGTGGGAGTGCCATGTTCGACATTTACACGCTGTGGGGGAGCGGCCGGCGGGCATACGGGCTGGGTGACGTGGTAGTGACGCCGGCGATGAAAACGTGGCACGCGCTGCAGAGCCTGGTGCGCGCTTATCGGGACGCGTATTTCAACCAGCTTAACGATCGCTACCAGAAGAAGGCGGAAGCGTTTGAGACCGAGTCATTAGTCGCACGGCAGCGATGTTATGACGCGGGGATCGCGATTGCCATGAGTCCGGTGCCGAAGGCCGCACCTTCGATCACTGGGAATGGCGACGATTCGAACGCCACGATTTTTGTGCGCGTGAGCTGGGTGAACGCGTCTGGGCAGGAAGGCGTTGTTAGCGATGCGGCGGGACTGACGGGTACGACTGCGACGGTGCAGGCGGGTGCAGTTCCGACGAATGTAACGGGTTGGAAGGTGTACGCGGGAGCATCGCCGGACGACGTGATGTTGCAAACTCCGCAAGCACTCGCGCTGAACGCGTCATGGACGGCGCCGGCCGGCGCGTTGCAGACGGGCGCGGCACCGGGAAACGGGCAGGGCGTCGATACATACATCCTGAACATCAACAGGACGCCGAGGGGCTGACGTGAGTCAAATCGGAACCCGAGCGAGAGACAAGGCGGCGGCGTTGTTGGTGAACAACGGCGCGCTGCAGGACAGCGTGAATGACGTCGCTGGCCAGTTGCAATGGCCGGCGCCGGTGATTGGCGACCGGCAGATTGGTGCTCACAACATCGCGGCGGACCTGGCGGAGAAGACGGTGGGGGCGCGGTATCCGGCGGTGACGGTGTATTGCGAGAAGCTGACGAACTCGCTGCGCGAGAAGTTCCGGACCTTTTCGGGAACGGCCCGAGTGGCGATGGAAGCGCGGGTTTCGAGCGACCGGCTGGACACGGTGGACGGTGACCTGGCGCTGCTGGTGGACGCGATCACGGGAGTGCTGGATGCGAATCGTGGAGATTGGGGCGAGGGCTTTTTTTACACCGGCGGATATGAGGTGGCGTTCGCGCCGGCTAAACATGGCGGGCGGAACTTTTTGCAGACGGCGAAGGTGACGTTTGAGTTGCATGTGAGTCAGTAGGCGGGCGAAGGGCAGGCAGCAAGACTGCCTGCCCTACTCCGAAAGGCACGGAACAGATGGCATATATATCTTCAAATAACAACCGCTTTTTTGTGGCGCTGGAGCAAGGGTACGGACAGGCCGCAGCGGCGTTGACAGCGGGCAACCGGATTCCGGCCGTAAAGCTGACGACGAAGCACGCGCCCAATTTGCCGCCGCGAAAAGACAAGACGGGGACGCGAACGTTTATCGGCGAGCCACTGGGGCTGAGGTCGAAGACGACTTACACGCTGCGGAGTTATATGACGGCGTGGCAGAACCAGGGGCAAGCGCCGGCACATGCGGCGCTGTTTCAAGCGGCACTGGGCGGAGGCTCGGCGGTGGCGCAAGCGAATGCGGTGGCATCGGCGGCGGACGCGAGCACGATCACGTTTGCGACGCCGCACGGGCTGGTGCCGGGAAACGCGATCGCGATCGGCAGCGATGTGCGATTTGTGGCGGCGGTAGTGGACGCGCACACGCTGCATTTGAACGCGCCGTTATCGGTCGTTCCGCTGGCGGGGACGGCGACGACGCAGGCATGGACGTGCCAGCTCGCGCAGGACCTCGGCAGTTTGTCGATTTTCGATTTCTGGTCGCCGGGGTCGGCGTTGCAGCGGGCACTGTCGGGGGCGGCCGTGGATCAGATGCAGATCCACATTAATGCCGACTATCACGAATTCGAGTTTTCGGGGCCCGCGGCGGATGTGCTGGACACGACGAGCTTTGAGCAGGGGCAAGCGGCACTTACGCAGTTTCCGCCGGAACCGGACACGAGCGGGTTCGATTACACGATTATTCCGGGGCATCTCGGGCAATGCTGGGCGGGGCCGTCTCCGAACGAATTTCTCACGCTAACGGCGGCAAAAGTTGTTCTGAAAAACAACCTGTCGCTGCGCGATGACGAATTCGGTTCGACCTATGCGCGCGGCATTGCAGCGGGTATCCGGACAGCGACGGTCGATTTCACGGTATACGCGCAGGATGACGCGAGCACGCAGGCGCTGTATCAGGCGGCGCGGCAACGTTCGCCGGTTCCGGTGATGTTTCAACTGGGCGATACGCCGGGGCAGATGTTCGCGGTGTACATGAAGAGCGTGGCGCTGCAGGTGCCGCAGGTAGATGACAGCGACAAGCTGCAGCAGTGGAATTTTCAAAACTGCCGCGCGCAGGGGAGCGGAGATGACGAGATTGTCATTGCGTTTGCCTGAGTGCGGGCGCGGTGCAACGCACCAATACGCGAGCACGCTGACGCTGCACTCGGATGCGGTCGCGGGAGTGAGCTTCACGATCCGGCGGATGTCATTCGGCCGGCGCATCGAACTGTACCGGCTCATACGAGAGCTGGCCGTGAAAGCGCCGTTTATCGAAGCGTCGGAAGACGTGCGGGACCGGCTCGAGGCGAACCTGCTGGCGTGTGAGATCGAGCGGCTCTATATCGAGTGGGGCCTGGTGGATGTTGCGGGACTCACGATCGATGGTGAAGCAGCAACGCGCGAGACATTGCTGGCGCGTGGGCCTGAGCCGTTGTGCCGTGAGATTGCGGGCGCGGTCCGCCGTGAGTGCGGGTTGACGGACGACGAACGAAAAAACTGATCCTCGCCTTCCAATTTCAATTTGCGAACCGGGCCGCGTGGAAGTGCGAGTCGTGCAGAAGGAAAGGCCTGGAAGAGAAGCGCCGGTGCGGGTGGCTGCCGCGCGAGGAATGGGAGAAGTCGCCGGCCATTGTGTGGGCGCGCGGAAAAGCCGTGGCGCACCGCTGCCCGGTGTCGATCATCACGGGTCAGAGCATGTGCTGGATCGAGGAGTTCCGCGCATGGAAACTGATGGGCGGCGCCGATTACATGCGACTGAGCGCGAAGACAGTGGACGCATTTTGCGTTCTCGAAACGGAATGGAGAACAGAAGCTGCACATGGCGAGGAATGACATCGAACAACTACTCGCGGCCGATACGAGGCGGCCGACCTTGGAGGATTCCGGAACGGCGGCGATCTATCAAGCGAGCGTGCCCGGCCTGGCGACTTCCGACAGCCAGAGTTCCGCGGCGGGACAGAATGCGGTATCGCAGTCGCTCGGGACACTCGTGCAGACGCTGCCGGATGTAGGGCAGCAGCTTACGCAACTGGTGGCGGCGCAGACAGCGCAGCTCGATTCGCTGACAGCGAACACGCAGGCGGTGCAGCAGAATACAAGCTCGAAGTCTACCGACGGCGGCGTGGGCGGCACGATCGAGCGGAGCGTTTCGAGCATATTCGGCGGTGGGTTGCTGGGGCCGCTGATCGGAGGGCTGGCGAGTCTGTTTGGCGGAGGAGACGATTCGACGCCGGCGCCGTTGACGAAGTATTCGCTGCCGTCGGCGGTTTCGTTTGACGGCGGAGTTGGCGCGGGCAACGGCATTTTGCCCGTTGTGAACGGGGCCGGCGGTTCCGCGAAGGCGGTGTCCGCGCCGAATGTGACTGTGAACGTCAGCGCGATGGATAGCCGCAGCTTTCTCGATCACAGTGACGAGATTGCGAGCGCCGTACGACAGGCGCTGCTGCAGGCGAATTCGCTGACGGATACGATCGCGGAGTTAGAGAGGATCGGCCGCCTGCGCGGCCAAAGTGGCTGCAACCCGGGCACGGGCAGCCAGCAAGACTGGCCGCCCCACGGCGAATGCGCACTACGTGAAAAGATTTCTGCTGTGCTGTAGTACTGGCGCGCACCGATCATACGATGGCGGCGGGGTTGGCCAGTTCGCCGATCTCGGGCACACGAATGGAGACCACGTCACCGGGCGCCAGCGCGGCGTCCTCGGTAACGATA
>JAICMB010000497.1 GCA_025929455.1 Bryobacteraceae bacterium
GGGACAGCGCCGCCGAACGTTGCCGCTGCAAACCCGGCGACGCAGCCCAAATTCTCGGCTCGCTTGGCCGGCCGAATTTTGAGCTCTTCCTCGTTTCAGAAGAAGGGCTCCAGCGCGTCGCCGCCGATATTCCTGAAAAATGCAATCTGTTGGCTGTTCCGCTTAGCCGGGAACCGCGGATTGCGGGCGTGGCTCTGGCCGGTTATGCGCGGCGTTAACAGGTTATTGCTGTTTCTGCGATTGAAACGGGAACGGGGTCTTTCACCGGCGCCAACCACTCTCGCTCCACGGCTACCGCCACGGAGCGCTGCAACAACGTAACGGAAACGATAAGCCGCCAGGAGTTTGCAATACTCACAACGCGCCCCTCGACCCCAGCCAAAGGACCAGCGTTGATACGGACCATCTGCCCCACCACGAAATAAGGCCAAGGCTCCACATCGATGTTCGCTCGAACGAAGCGCTGCAATGCCGCTATTTCCTCATCTGCGATTGCCGCCGGTTGTCGGCCCGAGCCCACGATCTTCAACACTCCCGGCGTAGTGATCACCTTTGCTGAGCATTGGCTGTTCAGTTGGCAGAATACATATCCCGGAAATAGCGGAACGTCGACGACCTTGACGCGGTCAGCCCAGCGGCGGCGGATCCGCTGCGTCGGTAGAAACACAGAGTAAGACTTTTGCTCCAGGTGTGTCCTAACACGCTGCTCGCAACTGGTCTTGACGTGAACGGCGTACCACGACTGGGAGGCGCGGCTCATTGTAAGAACTTCCGTGCGCATCCGAATTTCCCGTGATCAATGCGATTCGCGATTCGAAATCGGCCAGTCGCTTCGGCTACGATCCTGTTTGGCTTCAAATAGAATAACCTGTTTCTTTTCCAATTTGTTTTCCAACCTGTTAGTGAACGTTCGTGCTGGACGCCACAGCCATCCGGGAAGAACGCTGTTGCAATCAGGTTGATTTTGGCGTTCAACTGTTAGATCGCAGCAGCAGCACATTCGTAACCGCATCGCACGTACCTAGAGTAGTTCAGTACCTCCAATCGCGCGTACGGGCAAACATGAGAGAGTTATTGCTGGTTGAGACGCTCTGTGATCGTGATGGGGTGATCGAGCGCGAACGTCAGCCGTGTTTCCGCCGGCACGCTCGCGGACTTTCCGCGTTGTGTCAACACCACGCCGGTTCCCGCCGCACCGCCGCTGCCGGCTCCGATCGCGGCGCCTTTGCCGCCCCCGGCGAGGGCGCCGATGATAGCTCCAAGTGCCGCGCCGCCCGCAATTTCCGCGGCATCGCGGCGCTTCGATTTTTGTCCTTGTTTGTCCCAAGGCGTCGTTTCAATCCGCACTGTTTGACCATCGGTCGTGTGGATCTCCGTTAACGCGAGCGAAAGATTCGCTACGCCTTTCGTGCGACCCGCCTTTTGCGACTCGGTAACCTTTCCAATGACACGAGATCCTCGATCGGCAATGATATAGCCGTCGACGATGACCGGCTTATCCAGGCTCGCGGTGAACGTGTCTCCCTGATAATTGCTGTCGGTAGAAACTGTCTCATTCAAGCGCACGGTGATCGGCATGCCTGCGGCCAGGGTAACGGTTTGAGGCGTGCGTGGCGGCGGGGGCGCTGTTACCGTTCCTGAAGGCGGGTTCAGCGTAGCTCGCTCTGGCTGAGGCGCCGGTGCAGTTGGCTCGGCTGGCGATACCGGCTGGGCATCCGGTATCGGCTGAGGCGCCGGATCGTTTTGGGCGACCGTTTCCGGCTGCGAAGCGACAGACTCCCGATCCCGTCGATCGGCCGTCTTGGTTTCTTGGCGGTGACCGGGACTCGGCCGGCGCACCGCTTCTTTTCGTGGCGGCTGCGCGGCAGGTTGCGGTTCGGGAGCCTTCTCGTCCACAGTTGCCGGCTGCGGCTCAACGGCCGCAGGCGCGGTTGCTGCGGGCGGAACTGTCGCTGAAACCGGCGCTGGCATTGTCACTGCTTGTTGCGAACTTCCCTGGTGCATCCGTGAAAATACGTATGCTCCGCCACCGGCAATGACGACACCGGCAACAAATGCCGCTATGACGATCCCAAAGTTCCTCTGCAAGCGGAACCTCCCCTTCTACATTGGTCAACGTATTGTAGCTCCAACCCGTTTCAGCGTTCACGTTAAAATGTTGTTATCTCGATTACTTCCTTCGATTCTCTATTGATGAATAAAGACGCTCCCCATCGCACGTTTCCGTCCGGCTTTTCAATCGCGCACATCGGCGTCCGGCCTGCTACCGTGCTGGCGCCCATGGCGGGCGTCACCGACACGGTGTTCCGCCGCTTGATCCGAAATCAGGGCGGCTGCGGACTCCTTATGACGGAATTCACCAGTTCCCACGGCGTGGTCAGCACGCAAACGGCAAAGAAGCCAAACCGGAACTTCCGTTATCTCCAGTTCGAGCCGGAAGAGCACCCCATCACGTGCCAGCTTTTCGGGTCCGACCCGGACGTCTTGGCTGAAGCTGCGCAGGTTTGTGAGAGCCGCGGCTTCGATGTTGTCGATATCAATTTTGGCTGCCCGGTCAATAAAGTAGTGAAATGTAATGGCGGTTCCGGATTGCTTCGGGATTTGCCACTGGTCGAGACCATTCTCCGCAAAGTACGAGCGGCTATTGGGATTCCCCTGACCTGTAAATTCCGTGCGGGATGGAACGACAAAGAACTGATCTACACCGAATTCGCGAAGCTCGCCGAAGATTGCGGCCTCGCGGCCGTCGCCCTGCATCCGCGCACGCGCGAACAAGGGTATAGCGGCAAATCGGATTGGGCGCGTATCGCAGCGGTGAAAGACGCGGTCAAGATTCCAGTGATTGGCAACGGCGACATCATCACTCCCGAGGATGCCGTGCGCATGCAGCGGGAAACCGGATGCGATGCCGTCATGATCGGACGCGCCGCGTCCTACAACCCCTGGATCTTTCGCCAAATCGCAGAATATGTCGAGACTGGAGCATACACCGTTCCCGACGAGCATCAGCGTTACGAGATCATGAAGACCTATTACCTGATGCTCGAAGCGGGAGGCGAGAAAGACGCCGTGGGTAAGATGAAGCAGTTTGCAACGTACTTTACGCACGGTGTGCGCAACGGCTCGAAGCTTCGCACGGAGATCTACCGCACGCAGGACGCACGCGGCATACTCGATATCGTCGATGCTTTTTTCGAAGAGCAATTGACGAGCAGAGCGGCAGCGCGCATCGGCTCCCTTGAGCCTGTTTCCGCGCTCGGTTGTACCGCTTAATTCCGCGCATCCCGCAGAAATCGTGAAACACGTCCAACTCATCACCGATGGCGCATGCATCGGCAATCCGGGCCCTGGAGGTTGGGCCTTTATTCTTCGCTATGGCGAACTCAAGCGCGAGGCCTTCGGCTCCGAACCGCATACCACCAA
>JAICMB010000421.1 GCA_025929455.1 Bryobacteraceae bacterium
CTGAGATCGAACTGCAGGGCGATGGAGGTGCTGCCGATGCCGCTCGACGATGTCATGGAATCCAGTCCGGCGATGGTGGTGAACTGGCGTTCGAGCGGCGTCGCGACTGCGGACGCCATGGTGCTGGGGTCGGCGCCAGGCAGGCTCGCCGAAACGTACAGCGTCGGGTAATCGACGTTCGGCAGATCGCTGACCGGCAGGGCGCGGTAGGACACGACTCCGAACAGCGCGATGGCAGCCATCAGCAAGCTGGTAGCGATTGGCCGCCTTATGAAGACTTCGGAGAAATTCACGCCGTGCCCTGGGATCCGGCCGGATTAGGCGGGCTTGCGCGCCGCGCCCTTATGATGGGCGGGCCGCAGGGACTCGCCCGGAAATGCCACTCGCGCGCCTGGCGCCAGGCGCAACTGTCCTTCGGTAACGACCGTTTCGCCGGGTTGCAGACCGCTGTCGATGACGAGGTCCTCCGCGACGCGCGGGCCGACGGTGACCGGCCGCACGTCTACGGTGCGGTCGGGTTTTACTACGAATACGAAAGTGCCGTCCTGGCCCGTTTGCACGGCGGCGTTGGGAACCGTGATGGCGTTCGGCTGCGTGGTCAGGCGCAGCGACACACGCACGAATTGACCAGGCCACAGCTTGTTATGCGGGTTGTCGAAAGTGCCTTTGAGCTTGATGGTGCCGGTGCTGGCGTCGACGGTGTTGTCGACGAAGGTGAGGAATCCGGTCTCGCTCTGCGCGCCGCCGTCCTGCGGAAAGGCCGTGACCTGCAGCTTGCTCTCCGCCATGTAGCGCTTGATCGCTTGCAGATGCATCTCGGGCACTGAGAACGTCACGTACACCGGATGAATTTCGTTGATGGTCATCAGCTCGGTCGTGTTCGCAGTCACGACGTTCCCGGCCTTGACCGTCAGATTTCCGGTGCGGCCGTCGATGGGCGAGCGGATGGTGCAATAGCTGAGTTGAACCTTGGCCTGTTCGAGCGCGGCATTGGCGGCGGCGATGTCGGCGTGCGCGCTTTCAATGGCCGCGCGGTCGGCCTTGGCGGCTTGCAGAAGCGCGTCGGCATTGGCACGGACCTGATCGGTCTGCTCGTGCGACATGATGCCTTCTTTGAACAGCGCATCGTAGCGGGCGGCCTCGGCGTGAGCATACTTGGCCTGAGCCTCGTCGCGCGCCAGATTGGCCTGCGCCTGGCTGAGCTGCGCCTTGTCGCGCAGCAGCATGGCTTCGGCCTGCTTGAGAGCGGCATCGTACGGGCGGGGATCGATGCTGAACAGGACGTCGCCTTTTTTGACGAAATCGCCTTCGTGGAAGCCGGCGCTGGTCAGTTGGCCACTGACGAGCGCTTTCACCGTTATGGTGGAGTAGGCTTCGACGCTGCCGATCACCTGTACGTCGATGGGCACGTCGCGTTGAATAGCGGCCGCCACGCGCACCGGAACGGCCGCGTCGCTGCGGTGGCCGGAGGTCGCTTCCGCGGTTTTGGGACCGCAGGATGCAAGTACGATCGCCGCTCCGAGGACGACCGTATTAAAGATGACAGAAGTATCCCGCCACGACATGGTTAAGCGCAAAAACCCCACGTAATAAGAAAGGGCGTCGCCAATGCGCCGCAGGTTACAAAGCTTTAAGGTTAAAGGTAACGCGGGCTTGGACCTGCGTGCCCTCAAGTTTTGCGCTCGTACGCACGATATAAGTGTGGATGCGCTCCTCCGTCAGCACCGCGCGCGCCGGGCGGCCTGCGCTCGCCGGCGCCGAAACGGCCTTCGGTCCGGAACTGCGCACGGGACTGCTCCGGTTGTCCGTAGTCTTCGGCCCGCGCCGCCCCGCCATCGAAGCTCGGCTCGAAAAAAACCTGCGTGCCTTGCGCCTGCCCCAGGCGGCGCTCAAGGATGTCGCCGCCGTTACGATCGGAACGCTTGCACCCGCCTTGCTGCGGCGGCGGGACGGCGCAGCGCTGGTCGAGCATCTGGAATATCACGGCCGCCGTTTAGCGAAGTTCAACGTGCCGCCCGCGCGCATCACGGGTGCGCTGCGCGTTTGGGATCGGCTGCTCACGCCGCTGCTCCGCCGTGATCCCGTTCTTGCGCAAGTGCGTGCGCAGCTGCATTTTTGCGTGTTGCTCGCGCTTAACAACGCGTATCATGCCGTGCGCGAAGCCGAATCGCAGGCTTTTTACGAACTATCGCGCGTGGATCTCGATTCGACGGCGCTCACGGAGCTGCTGTCGCGCACACTCGTCATCCTGCGCCGGTTTTGCCGCGCCGGGGACGCCCGCTTACGCCTGTTCGCGCGCAATGAGGGCAGCCCGCGCCGGCGGCTCTCGCGCGCATTTCAATGCCGGATTACGCCGTCTTCGGCTCTACTCGATCCCGCGTGGGTGGGCCGCTACGTCTGGTGCTGGTCCGTGCCTCTTTCCTGCGTGGACGCCACGATCGGGGTCATGCAGTTCGCCTTCCCACGCCAGTACGCGTGGCTGCCGCGCGAACAGGAACTGCTCGAAGCGGCCGCGCAGCGTTGCGCCCGCGCTGCGCAGAAGGCGGTACTGGTTCAGGAACTTGCGGGGCGTGAGCGGCAAGTGCGCGCGCTCGCCGCGCACATGCTGCAAGTCGAGGAAATGGAGCGCCGCCGCATCAGCCGCGAATTGCACGACGAGGCCGGACAGTCGCTCCTGTGCGTCCGCCTGCAATTAGAACTGCTCGAAAGCGCTCTTTGCGCCGAAGGCCACGCGGCAGCGCCGCGCGCGCAATCGGCGCGCACGCTCACCGAAAAGACTATCGTCGAAATCCGCCGCCTGATAAGCGACCTCAGCCCGGCGGTGCTCGAACAGCTCGGCCTCGCGGCCGCAGTTCGCCAGCTCGCCAACCGCTTCTGCGCGCTCCACCCGGTGCGCGTCCGCCTGCAGCTCGCTGATCTGCCGCGCTTACCGCAGCGCATCGAGATCGTGCTGTATCGCGTCGCGCAGGAATGCTTCAGCAACATCGCAAAACATGCGCGCGCGACCGCCGCCTCCATTTCGCTGCGCCAGGTGCGCGGGCGCATCTGCCTTCGCGTTGAAGACAACGGCGTCGGCTTTTGCGAACGCGAAGCGGCGGCGCGGCAGGGGTCGTTCGGGCTTGCGGGCATGCGCGAGCGCGTATCGCTGCTCGGCGGCGAATTTCGCATCGCGACGCGGCGCGGCGCCGGCACCGTTCTGACCATCAGCTTTCCTCTTACGGCCGGCGAGTGCGAAACTGCAACTTGCGATGAAAAACCGCGCGTACGAAACGCTCGCTAAGCTGCTGCCGGTCGCGCTCCTGGGGGGCGCGGTCCTCACCGCGCAAGACACGCACTACGCCCCTCGCGGCCAGCAGATCCCGCCGCCCGATTGCTTCACCATCAAACCCGCGTGGCAGGGCGGATACACACCCTGCACGCCGGACGCGCACGAAGCCTGGCTGCGCGACATCAGCCACTGGCGCACCGAGCGCAGAATCCGCGTTGGTTTTAACGACGAGCGCTACCGCATGCCTGTCTTTGCCTGGACGCAATCGAGCTTCATCCAGCCGCAGATGATGGTGCAGGACCGCTATTTTTACGACCCGATGGCGGGCAAGTACACGGTCGACCGCTACCTCGACGACCTCGAAAAGCGGTACGGCGGTATCGATGCCGTGCTCATCTGGCCCACCTACCCCAACATGGGCATCGATAACCGCAACCAGCACGACATGATCCGCTCCATGCCGGGCGGCATTGCGGGGGTCAGGCAAATGGTCGCGGATTTTCATCGGCGCGGCGTGCGCGTCCTGTTCCCGATGATGATGTGGGATCAGGGCACGCGCGACCCCGGCATGCCCTGGCCGCAAGCAATCGCAGAGATCATGAAAGAAATCGGCGCGGACGGCATAAACGGCGACACGCAGGACGGCGTTCCGCTGGCGTTCTCGCTCGCTGCAGACGCAACCGGCCA
>JAICMB010000262.1 GCA_025929455.1 Bryobacteraceae bacterium
GGCATCACCATCGCCGCCACCTATCCCGCCGCGGTCATCGGCATGGCCATCCTGCGCGTGCTCAAGGGCTCGCTGCTCGAAGAAAATATCACCCGTACCGCCGGTTCCATCGGCGAGTCCGTAGCCGCCGGCGCCATCTTCACAATCCCGGCATTCGTCATCGCGAAAGCGTGGCCGTCCTTCGACCCCGGCGTCGCGTACTGGAAGAGCACCATCCTCATGCTCATCGGCAGCGTGCTGGGCGTGCTGTTCGTTTCGCTGGTGCGGCGCGTCATGGTGGAAGATCCCGAACTGCCGTTCCCCGAATCCGTCGCGGCATCGGAGATTCACAAAGCCGGGCAGCTCGGCGCGCAAGCCGCCAAGTTTCTCTTCTGGAACATGGGCGTGGGCGCGGTCGTGTACCTGCTCGGCGCCATGAACCTGTTCTCGCCCGACAAGGACTTCCTGCTGCCCATCGGGCGCATTGGGCGCAGCGTCGTCCGCCTGGGGCCCGACCGCCCACTCGGCGCGGGAGGCTTGAGCATCGCGTCCGCTCCTACCGTCAGCCCGGCGTTCCTCGGCGTTGGCTACATCATCGGGCCGGAACTGGCGGCCTTGCAATTTTCCGGTGGCGTGATCGCCTGGGGATTGCTGGTTCCGCTGCTGATCTTTTTTCTCGGCCCGACGCTGCAAGGCTTTCTACCACCGAACGCCGCGGTCGATACCTGGGGCGGTCTGGCGGGTTCCGTCTGGCGTTTCATCGTGCGGCCCATCGCGGTGGGCGGCATGATCGTCGGCGCCGCATACACGCTGTTTCGCATGCGCACCAGCCTCGGCACCGGGCTTGCGCGCGCCGTCGGCGATTTGAAAATGAGCGCTGAACAGGCCAATCAGGTCGGCCGCACTGAGCGCTATATGCGTTTCAAGACGGTGTTCAGCCTGATCGCCGTCGTGTTCCTCTGTATGATCGCGCTGTATATCTACCTGTCCGGCGATTGGCTCAGCGGTCTGGTGGCGGCGATCGTGATGCTCGTGATCGGCTTCTTTTTCGCGACCGTCTCCGGCTATTTGGTCGGTATGATCGGGTCCTCCAACAACCCTGTTTCCGGCCTGACGCTGTGCACCTTGATCATCGCGGCGCTGCTCATGGTCGGGCTCGGTGTTTCTGGCGCGGGCGGCGTGGCGGTGGTGCTCGGTGTCGCGGCCGTGGTCTGCGTATCGAGCGCGGTCGCCGGCGAACTGCTGCAGGACTTCAAAGTCGGCTACATCCTCGGCGGCACGCCCCGCGAAATTCAGATTGCGGAGCTGATCGCAGTTGTCGTCGCCAGCCTGGTCATGTACTTCCCGTTATTTGTATTGAACGCCGGCATCCCGGGAGGCTTCGGCAGCAAAGAACTGCCCGCGCCGCAGGCTGGGCTGATGGCGACGCTCGCGGCCGGCATTGTCGGCGGCGATATGCCGTGGCCGCTGGTCGTGGTCGGCATGCTGTTCGGTGTGTTTCTCATCCTGGTCCGCGTTAAGAGCGTCATGCTCGTCGCGGTCGGCATGTATCTGCCGTTCAATACGACAGCCGCCATCATGCTGGGTGGCATCATCCGCTGGTTCGGCACACGGCTGCAGGATCGGCGCGGGCACAATGCCGCGCAGCGCGCGCGAGTAGAGAATGTCGGTGTTTTAACAGCGTCGGGATTGATCGCCGGCGAAGCGTTGATGGGCTTGGTGTATGCGACTTTTCGCTTCTTCAACTGGCCGTGGCCGGTGATATTTACGAACCCGCTCTATGTCGGCGGCCTCGTGGTGCTGGCGCTGCTCGCGATCCTCATGATCTGGCTGCCGCTCAGCAACGCCGGGCGTCCCGAAGATCCGGCTCCGCCCTCCGCCATGATGTAGCTCAGCGCAGCACCTTGTTCCGCCGCGCCGGGCGAACCTCGCGTTGCGCCGCTTGTTGTCGCGCCGCTGATTCCGGAGCGGACCTCGCAACCACGTTGCCCTCCGCGTCCGTGCGCTCGATCACCGCTTCCTCGTGCTGTACCGCAACCTTCTCGGCGTGCCGCTCCATGCTGCGCCGCCGCCGTATGTGGATCTCCTCGGTCAACACGAATTCCTTCTGCACGCGCAGCACTTCTTTCACCAGCGGAATTACGATTTCGTCGTCCGAGTAGTGCACCTGCAGCGGTCCTTCTACTACCTGGTTCTTGATGACGCGGAAGATATCGGCGTCCTCGCGCATCAGCGGCTGATCGATCACCTCTTCGTGTTCGTGAACCGCTTTGTGTACGCGCACCGCCCCGGTTTTGACCTTCCGCGCTTCCGCATGTACCTCTTCGGCGATGACCGGAACTACAGTTTCGGCTTCGGTTTCGGACACTTGTCTTTTCATTGTCGTTTTCGGAATCAGGACCGCCGGGGAGGGGACTGATTCATCCCCTCCGCCAACAGCCGATCAGTGTTTGCCCGTCACCTTGTCCCAGCCGTACCGCACCGCTCCACGCATGCGATCCCAGGAGGCGTTCGGGTATTTGCTCGAATACTCCGACCGGATTTGGGGCTCGACATCGTTCCAGTTGCGGCCCTTAAACCGCGGATCCGACGCCAGGCTGCATCCGTATTGATACAACGGCGCATAGTCTTCGTACCTGCCTCCGGCGTTCCGATATTGTGTGTCGAAATCGCGGCGGAAATCGGTATCGTATGTGGACATGTTTCCCATGCCCGTTGTCGTGGCGCCTTTCCGCGTGCCCTCATTGCCGATGGGCTGGACATCCACTTCGGTATGCCGAACGCTGTCGCGCACCGTTTCGGTCCGCTCCTTGACGTCCTTGCCGATGACGACTTCCTCGACCACGCGCGCCGTTTTGCTGACCACCGGCTCTTCGGTGGTTTCCACCACCTCGATATTCTGGTCCCGCAACGCCGCTCTGTCCGCATCCGTTACCGGACGATCGGCCGGACGGCGATCGACGCGCACGTGCTCCTCGCGCAGGTTCACCTGCTCTTGCACCGGCTTGTCAACCGTGTGCGTGTACACTCGCACGCCGCCGCGCTGCACCACCCGCTTGCCGACCTGCAGTTCCTCTTCAACCACCGGAATCGCTTTCTGCTCGCCGCGGTTGATATCCGTTCTGCCGGTCTGCCCGGTTCTGCCACTCTGCGCCATTCTGCCGGCTGTGGTGGTCCCGGTCGTGCGCGACGTCGTGGAAATGTCTTCCTTATTCTTGTCTACGTCGATCGCGTCGTGGTCCTTCAGGATATCGACGGCGCGGTCGCGCATCTCGTCCGTGCTGTCCACGGCAACAATACAGTTCCCTTTTTCGATCGCTTTCGTATACTTGTCGCGGTCGTCATCGGAGCTGAACAGGTTCTCAAACCAGCCGAAAAAACCGCCGTGATGATGCTTCGGAGCGGTGCCCGTAAGCGCCGCACCCCCACTTGCGATATCGGACCGGAAATCTCCTGTGCCGCTCAGATGAATGTCGTCCCGCCGGAAGCCGTTCGCAAGCAAATCGTCGACAACATCGCGCGCCGTTTGCTCGTTCTCGAACACTCCTACTACGTGATACATTTCGCCAACTGCCATGTTCACCTCCACTTAATGGACCAGTGCCATGAGCAACAGTTTCGGCAAACGAAAGCTGGCCCTTGTAGCAGCGAATTGGCGTTAGTGAAGTGTTATTGCTGCGCGGTCGGCGGTGTAGCCGGCGCCTTTGCCGCCGTGAGTTGCTTCTCGACTTCCGCGAGTTGCTGCCGCACTTTTTCGCCGTCCGAAGCACCCGGCACGAGGGCCAGGTATTGCTTCATCGCCGACGCGGCTTCCTCGTACTTGCCTTGATTTGCCAGCACAACGCCCAGCAGGTACGTTAGCCGCGGCACCCTGTGCGTCGAGTCGACCTTCAAACCTTCACGCGCGCTTTTTTCCGCGGCGTCCAGCTTGTGCGATTGAAAGTTGGATACTGCGTTCAAATACCACGCGCCCGGATAATCGACGGAGTCGAGACTGAGTAGCCGGTCGGTATCCGCCTTAACCTCTTCCCACTTCGCATCCTGCGCCGCCATCTCGGCGAGGTGTTCGTATGGGCGCACGTAACGCGAATCCGCCGCGAGCGATTGTTCAAAGGCCTTCTTCGCTCCCGCCGTATCTCCCTCGCTCAATCGCACACGCCCTAATTCGTACCAGGCAGCGGCGTACTTGGGATAGATCGTCACCGACTTCTCCAGATCCTTCTTTGCGTCCGCGACTTTGTTCTTCTTAAGAGCGGCCTGCGCCTTCTCGAACGCTTTGCGCGCGTCCTTGGGCGCCATGGCGCTCGTAGCGCTGATGGTGTCGCCCTGCACGCCCGCGATGCGATGCAGAATGATGGTCCCGACGTCGGGATTATCCAAGCTGCGGTGGAAAGCGAGATTCACGGCGTTCGAAGTGTATCCGGGCAAGTAAGCGCGCAGCTCACAACCCATCAGCGAGCGCTCCATCCCGCCCGCCATGGCCGGCCGCTGCGTCGGCGACATGTTCCCCATATCCTGCTGTCCTTGCCGTCCGAAACCCGGGCCGATGGTCTGCTCGCTCGCATCCGCCATCACGCCCATCTCTTTGCCCAGCTCGAAACTGAAGCGCCCCTTCGAGTCGGTGTAGGTTTCAGTGTGTTCCCGCGCGTTGCAGACGCGTTTGATCGCGATGGGCTCGGGCGGCGGCGTGCCGTCGTCGAGCATCACGCGCCCCGAAAGAAAGATGGGCCGCGGCATCTCGGGCGTCATCGTGCCCGGCATGTTCGTGCGGTTCGGTGTGTTGGTATTCGGATTCGGAATGGGACTCGGGTTCGACGGAACGTTCCCGACTGGATTGGTGTTGCCGGTGTTGCCGCCCCCAGTGCGGCCGCCTCCGGCGCGCTGACCGTAAACCGCCAACGTGCCCGCTAGCACGAGACAAAAACAAACCCTGTACTTCATTGGGCGTACCCCCTGCGGTCATTATAGGCCCGAGTGGCTGACGTGCGCCGCGCCGCAATCAAGGAAATCTCAGGGTTTCCGAGCCGCGACCGTCAGGGAGCGGTAAACCCAATGATTACGATTGAGGTGCGTCTGCCGCGTTGTCACTTTCATATCGCGCACCCAAATGAAACGCCGCCGGAGCTGGCGCCCGCGGCGGCATTCCGTACGCGCGTGGGGGGTATGCATGGCTGACGCGCGAGATGGATTTACGCGACCAGGTACGGGAGGAGGAGCACCCGGTATGATACGATCCTGCTGGCGAGTGCGCCTCCGTGCGGCCACCTCCCCCGAGATCCCCGCTCCAGAACCGCACTCGCCCTCGGATCTGGTTCTGTTTTACCAGCGCGGGGGCCCACGCGCAATCACGAAATGCCTCCTTCCGTATCAATTTCAACAGGATTTTACGCTAATGTTTTCCGCAGCTTGCGCGTTTTCCGCTGTGGGAAAATTGTGGATAAGCGTGAATAAAACGGCATCCCTATGAACTGTACCGGCATAGACATCACGACCGGCGA
>JAICMB010000039.1 GCA_025929455.1 Bryobacteraceae bacterium
ACTACGCCGGTTCGTTCAATCCCACCATCCCCTGGGGACCGCATCCGAAAAACATATCGGACGAATTCTTCGACGGAATGGTCGAAAACTGCCGGCGCATCCTGGACGAAGTGAAACCCACGCGCAGCGTTTTCTCCATCGAAATGATGGGCTGGGATCTGCCGGATTCGCCGGACGAGTATCTGCGCCTGATCCACGCAGTGGACCGAAAACGATTCGCGGTGCATATGGACGTATGCAACGGCGTGAACTCGCCGCGCAAATTCTATGGAAACACAGCTTTCATTCGCGAGTGTTTTTCGAAGCTCGGCCGCTGGATTGTGTCCTGCCACGCCAAGGACTTGCATTGGGAGCCGGAGCTGAACGTCCACTTCGTTGAAACGATTCCCGGCCGCGGTTCGATCGACTACCGCGCCTATCTGACCGAGCTTTCCAAACTATCGACCGACGCGCCGCTTATGATGGAACATTTGAAAACCGCGGACGAATACGCCGAAGGCGCCGCGTACATCCGCAAAACGGCGAACGCCGTAGGAGTGAAATTCGCATGAACCGAAGAACCTTCTTTCAGACCGCGGCGGCAGTGGCCGCGGCAGCCCGCAGCGCGGGCGCTCAGACTAAGCTGCCCATCCAGAAAGCCGTGCTCTACAGCATGTTGCCGAAGGATCTCTCGATCGAGGACCGCTTCCGGCTCGCGCACGAGTGCGGCTTCGCGGCCATCGAATGCGGCACCGAGGATGACGAAGCAACCGCCCAGCGCATGTTGCGCGCCGCACAAAGCGCCGGCATCCACATCCACTCGGTCATGAATCGCGACCACTGGAAATATCCGCTCTCGTCCTCCGACCCCGCCGTCGTCGACAAGAGCCTCGCGTGCATGAAAACCAGTCTGCATAACGCCAAGCTGTGGGGCGCCACCACGGTGCTGCTGGTGCCCGCCGTGGTCAATCCGGAGACCAGCTACCGCGAAGCGTGGGAGCGCTCGCAGCAGCAGATTGGGAAACTTATTCCGATCGCCGAAGAGCTCCAGATCATCATCGCCGTTGAAGAGGTCTGGAACAAATTCCTTCTGAGCCCGCTCGAGTTCGCGCGCTATGTGGACGACTTCAGCAGTCCGTGGCTTCGTTCGTACTTCGATGTCGGCAACGTCGTGCTTTATGGGTACCCACAGGATTGGATACGCACGCTGGGGCCTCGCATCGCCAAGCTGCATCTCAAAGATTTCCGTATCGCGATGAACCGCGAGACACACCAGCGCTGCGAGCAATGGGTCAATCTCCGCGACGGCGATATCGATTGGAAAGCAGTGCACGATGCGCTCGCCGCGATCGGCTACAAAGGAACCGCAACGGTGGAGCTCCAAGGCGGTGATCGCGCGTATCTAACGGATGTGAGCCATCGCTTCGACCAGATCCTCGCGGGTGGCGCTTGAAGAATTTCCTGATCGGGCTGGTCTGCGGACTGGTGCTGGCGGGGTTGGCGGCGTTCATTTTCGTGTTTGCCGCGCTCCGGCTCGCCGCGTCCTTCGGCGAGCGCCAGCCGCAGGTGCCCGATACGGCGACCATCGTCATGAATCTGCAGGGCGATATCGCCGAGAAGCCCGCGCCCGAAATACCGATCCCTTTCTTCGAACAGAAAGAACAGCCCACCGTAGCGGAAGTCTGGATGGATTTTCGCAAAGCCGCCGCGGACTCGCGCGTGAAGGCGATCTTGCTGGAACCGCGCGGCCTGAGCATCGGCTGGGCGCGGCTTGAAGAACTACATCGCGATCTTCTCGATTTCCGCAAATCCGGGAAGCCCGTATACGCGTTCTTGCGGAATCCGAGCGGTCGCGAGTATTACTTGGCAACCGCCGCCGACCGCGTGTACATGTCGCAGGAGGACATCCTGGACGTCAAAGGTCTTGCGGTCGAGGGCCTCTACCTGAAAGGCACCCTGGACAAAATCGGCGTGAAAGCGGACGTCATTCACGCCGGCAAATACAAAGACGCGGGCGATATCTTCACGCAAACCGGTATGTCGCCGCAAACGCGCGAAGTGCTCAACGACGTCCTCGACCAGTATTACGGCGATCTGGTTTCCGTCGTCGCCCAGGGCCGCAAGAAATCGCCTGAGGCGGTGCGCGCGCTCATCGACCAGGGCCCGTTCACCGCTACGACCGCCCTCAGCGCCGGGCTGATCGACGGCATCCACTATGAAGATCAGGTCCGCGAGGAGCTGCGTAGGAAAATTGGCGGTAGCAAGCTGCAGACCATCTCCGTGCAGAACTACACCAAGGTCTCGCGGCAATCGGCCGGACTGCACGGCGGCAAGCGCATTGCGATCATCGCCGGTGCGGGCGCGATCACGAGCGGGCTGCCCGGTCCTTTCGCCGATGCCGGTATCAGCGCGCCCACGTTCACACGGCTACTGCGCGACATCGGCAACGATGTGAGCATTCGCGGCGTGATCCTGCGCATCGATTCGCCCGGCGGCGAGGTGCTCGCCTCCGACGACATCCTGCACGCGGCCAAAGAGCTCAGCCGCAAAAAGCCGCTCGTCATTTCGATGGGCGATACCGCCGCATCGGGGGGCTATTACATGGCCGTCACTGGTGATCCCATCCTCGCGTATCCCGACACGCTCACCGGCTCTATTGGCGTCATCTGGGCCAAATTCAACCTGCACGGCCTGTACGACAAGATCGGCATTCAGAAGGACCTGCTGTCGCGTGGCCGCTTTGCCGACCTGTACTCCGATTACGCGCCCATGACCGATGCACAGCGCCAGAAAATCACGGCGCAGATCGATTCGTTCTATAGCGGATTCGTGAGCCGCGTCGCCAGCGGCCGCAAGAAGCCGGTGTCCGTCATCGAACCCCTCGCGCAGGGCCGCGTCTGGACCGGCGCGCAAGCCCGCGGCAACGGACTCGTCGACGAACTCGGCGGCCTCGACCGCGCGCTGGCCATGGTGCGCCAGCGCGCCGGTATGAAACCGAACGAGAACGTCACGATCGTCACTTATCCGCGCCGCAAGAGCATCCTCGAACAGTTGTTCAACCGTAACGACCAGACTTCAGCGAGCGCGGAAGCCGCGCTCCAACGCCTTACCGGCAATTTCCCGTGGGGCGCGCTGCTGAGCGGCGGTTATTTGCGGCTAATGCCGTTCACACTGCAAGTTCGTTGAGTCCCTATCCGAGGGACTGGGCCGCGAGCAGGAACGCGCTTTCGATGGGCTGCCGCTTTGACCGCGTGCGGAATCGGCGTCGTCGTGTGGATCAGGCGAACACAGATCGCACGCGAGCCATCATTCCGGTTCACTATGCCCACGGAGCGAGCTGGCGCGGGCGGCATCTCAGTCACAAATGACGAGCAACGCGCGCGCAAGGCGTGGTCGTTTGCGAATCAGGGGCGGACGCCCGGGGGCGCGTGGTATCGGCACGATTTCCTTGGCACGAATCTGCGTATGACCGGATTGCAGGCGGCGGTACTAAGCGACCAGCTTGCGCGACTGCCCGAGCAGATGAAGCAGCGCGCACGTGCGGCCGCGTATCTTACCGAGCGGCTGCGGGAAGCGGACGTGCTAATCCCGCCGGAGTTCGATGAGCGAGTGACGGGGCACGGAGTGTACCTGTTCATGCTGCGTTTGAACCGCGAACGGCTGGGCAGTGTCATTCGCGACCGGTTTTGTGGAGGCGCTCGCGGCGGAAGGGATTGCAGGGGCGTCGGCCTATCCGCGCCCGCTGTGCGGGGAATGCCCCGAGGCGGAGCGCATGTGTCACGATGCGTTTGGGGTTTCGCATCAAGTGCTGCTGGCGAAGCGCGACGGGCTCGACGATTTTGTGGAGGCCGTGCGTAAGGTGGGCGAGAATGCGGGCGAGTTGAGGGGACGTGCGCGACCTGCTTAGAGCATCGATGGCGATTCTGTGTTGCTGCGCGGGGCTGCTGGCCGCTGACCGGCCATACCGCGGGCGCGTGCTGGTTGTGGTTACGTGCCATGCCGATGATTTCTCGATTTTCGCGGGCGGCACTATCGCGAAGCTGATCGATCAAGGCTACACCGGATATCTCGTGCGCGTCACAGACGACGAGAAAAGCGGTGGCCCCGACCCGCAGCATAACGCGGCGCAGAACGATCGCGAGGTGCGCGAGACGGCGCGGATTATCGGGCTGCGCGAGCTCTATTCGTTGCCGTTCAAGAACGACGAGCTCGGTAGAGTGCCGCATGTACGCCTGCGCGACGCCATCATGTATGATCTGCGCAAGCTGCGCGCCGATACCATTTACACGTTTGACCCGTACGCGATGTATGGGGAGGAGAACTTCGATCATCTCGCGGTGGCGCGGGCGGCCGAGGATGCGGCACGCAACGCGGGCAATCCGCTGTACGCTCCGGACCAGATTCGGTTTGGTGTTCCGGCGCACACCGTGGCTGATGGTTATTACTGGGGTCGTGCGCCGATGGACGTGAACACGGTAGTGGACACGTCCGCTTATCTCGATCGCAAAAGCGCCGCATTGGACAAGCAGCGCGCGCAATTCGGCCCGGACCTGACCGCTTATTTCCGCAGATACGATGAGGCGATCGGGCGCATTTACGGGATGAAAGCGGCCGAGGTTAGTCACCACATCGTTTACGCCGCGAATGGGCACGCCGGGCCGGCATTGGGTGTCGCTCCGAAACGGATCGGTGAAGTCACATCCGCGCCCGCGTCGCCACCAGCGTTGCAGACATTTGCCGGGAAGAAAATTGTCGTGATCTCGCCGCACGGCGCGGATTATGTTCGCGCTGTCGGCGGCACAATCGCGAAAGCGGCCCAGCAGGGCGCGCGGATCTACCTGGTTCGCGTGACCGATGATGAGCTTCACGGCGGGGATCTGTCGCGCACCGCAGCGCGGGTGAAGCTCGCCGCCGAAACGCGCCGCGCCGCGGAAGTGTTAGGCGTACGCCAGGTGATCGATCTCGATTTGAAGGACGGAGAACTTGCGGAGGTGTCCGAGCCCGAGTTGCGCGCGCGCTTTGCCGAAATCTTTCGTTTCATTGCGCCGGACGCGGTGTTCACGTGCGATCCGTGGGCGCCCTACGATCCCGATTCCGACGATGCGCGAATGGGGCACGCGGTGGATGACGCGGCGTGGTCGGCGTCACATCTCAGCTTTTATCCCGAAATCGTGCTGGAGCCAAAAACGCAATTCAAAGTGATCTCGAACCGCTATTACTGGGCGGCGAACGGGGCGCACCAGGAGCCGAATCATCGCGAGGACGTCCGTCCGCAAATGAACATCAAGGCGCGTGCGGTCGCAGCGATGCCGTCGGCGTTTGGGGCGGGCGAGCACGCACCGGCAGAGCCGGTCGAATCGTTTTACGATTATCACGCGGCCAATCCGCTGGGCTGGTTTCAGGACTGGCTCGCAACGCACGAGAGTAAACCGGTCACGGCAAAACCGCTCGATGTTCGGCCGCGCAGCAAACGAGCGCTTGTCATCACACCCGAACTGGGCGAGTGCCTGAAATATGCGGGCGCAGTGATCCGCGAATTAAAAAACAGCGGAACGCACATCACTCTGATTTCGGTTCGCAACGGCGCGAATGCAACTTCACTCGGCTATCGCGAGGGCGAATTGAGCGCAGTTCCGCCAGTGGTCTTGCGCGATCGTTTGCTCGGATGGTTGCAGAAGGAAAAGCCCGATACCGTGCTGCTGCCCGATCCGTGGGAGCCCTATTCAACGCACGAAGCTACGGTCGTCGGCGGCCTCGGAGCGGACGCGGTCTATCGCTGGTCGCTCGCGGGCGCACACCCGGTGCGGGTGCTGTACTGGCGAGCGCACAAGGGCAGTTTTGAATTCGGAAATGCGCGGAACCGCGAATACTTCGAAGTTGCCACAATCACGGGCGGCTTCGCGGGCTCGCTTTGATGCGATCGAGCATCGCCATAAGCTTCTTCACCCGCTCGGGCTCCTCGGCCGCGACATTGTTGTGCTCGCCGGGATCGGCCTTCACGTTGTAGAGTTGCGGCTGCGCGTCGTTGCCTAGCTCGGTATTCGTGTTCTTGTTCATCTTCGGCCCTTTGCCGGGGTAGATCAATTTCCAGTCATCCACCATAATCGATAGCGAGCCCGCATGCTCGATGACATAGTCGCGGCCTGTCTTTGCATGGCCCAACATGGCCGCAAGCTCATTGAAGCTGTCGGGTGCGGCATCATCCTTGAGCTTCTGGCCAGTTAACGCGGCGAGTGACGAGACGAGATCGAGCTGGCTGACCATCGCATTCGAAATCGAATCGCTCTTTACGTGATTCGGCCAGCGTACGATCCACGGCACGCGCGTGCCGCCGTCGAAGTTGCTGTACTTGCCCCCGCGATAGATCCCGGCGGGCTTGTGACCGCCTAGCTTCTGAACAGCCTGATCGCGATAGCCGTCGTCCACAACCGGACCGTTGTCGCTCGAGAACATGATCAGCGTGTTATTCGTGAGCCCGTTACGATCCAACGCCTTCAGCACTTCACCGACGCACCAGTCAAGCTCGGCGATAGCATCGCCGCGTGGCCCCATGCTGGTCGCGCCCACGAAACGACGGTTTGGCATGCGCGGCACATGAATGTCGTGAGTGGCGAAATACAGGAAGAACGGTTTGGACTTGTGCTGCTCGATAAACTGTGTGGCTTTTGCACTCAGCACGGTAGAGATGTTCTCGTCCTTCCACAGCGCGGACTTACCGCCTGTCATGTATCCGATTCGGCTCACGCCGTTGACAATGGCTTGGTCGTGACCATGGCTCGGGAGCATTTTTAGAAGCTCGGGATGATCATGTCCGGTCAGCTCGCCGGCGAACGGCGCCTTATAGCTGACTCGAATGGGATCTTTCGGATCTAAGTTGACCACGCGGCCGTTCTCGACGAACACGCACGGCACGCGGTCGAGCGTTGCGGGAATGATGTACGAGTAATCGAAGCCGATTTGGTTCGGGCCGGGCTTGATCTCGTGATTCCAGTCAATCTCTCCGCCGTCGAGGCCGAGGTGCCATTTCCCGACAACGCCCGTGCTGTATCCCGCCTGTTGCAGCATCGAGGGAAGCGTGGTGCGGCCCGGAGCGATGATGAGTGCGGCATCGCCGGGCAAAATCCCGGTGCCCTTTTTGCGCCATGCGTACTCACCGGTCAGGAGCGAATAGCGTGAGGGCGTGCACGTCGCGGAGCCGGCGTGCCCGTTGGTCAGGCGCAGACCGGAGCCGGCGAGTTTGTCGAGGTTGGGAGTGCGAACATTCTTGGCGCCATAACAGCTCAGGTCGCCGTAGCCTACGTCATCGGCGTAGATGAGGACGATGTTGGGTTTGCTTGGAGTGGCGGCGTGCGCGAGTGCGGAAGCGCCAGCCGCGGCGGCGACTTGTTGGAGGAAGTGGCGTCGGTTCATGAGGACAATGTCTATTTTGGTGTAGGCAGGTGGAAAAAGCGAACGCGTGCGCTACCGGGCCGGGATTCCCCAACAGAACGGGTCGTGCTCGTCGAACAACAGGCAGCTTTCGGCGGTGATGAAGGCGCTGCCGGTGATGCGCGGATAGACCATGCCGTCGCGGACGATGACAGAGCCTTCGAACAGGCTGCCGGTTATGCTTTCCTGTTTCCAGACGTCGCCTTCGCGCAGTTTGCCATCGCCATACAGACACGCCAGCTTGGCGCTCGTGCCGGTGCCGCAGGGTGAGCGGTCGTAGCTGCCGCCGGGGCAGAGCACGAAATTTCTGCTGTGCGTGCCGGGTGTGCGCGGCGGGCCGAACAGCTCGACGTGGTCGATCTCCTGGCCGCTCGCGCCAGCGATGCCCGCCTTACGCAGTGCACGGCGGATGCTCCACGCGTAACGGGTCAGCTCGTCGAGCTGACTTAGGTCGAATGCGAACGGGCAGTGCTCGCTGAGGAAGAACCAGTTGCCGCCCCAGGCGACGTCGCCAGTGACTTCGCCGAAGCCGTCCGTGGTCACGGTCACGCTTTTGTGTAGGCGATAGCTTGCGACGTTCGCGACCGTGACGCTATTTGCGTCGTGCACCTCCGCATCCACGATGCCGACCGGCGTTTCGATCGCATGCACGCCCGTGCCGATACGGCCGAGGTGAGCGAGCGTGACCGCTACACCGATCGTGCCGTGACCGCACATCCCGAGATAGCCGGTGTTGTTAAAGAAGATGACACCGGCCGCGCAGGCCGGATCGCTGGGCTCCGTAATCAGCCCGCCGACCATAGCATCGGAGCCGCGCGGTTCGTTCACGACGGCGGAGCGGAAGCGATCGTGCTCATTACGAAAACGTTCGAGGCGCTCTGCGAGATTGCCGTTGCCGAGCGGGGGGCCGCCCGCGATCACCACGCGCGTAGGCTCGCCCGCCGTATGCGAGTCGACGATGTGAACATGCTGTGCCGCCATCGGCTACGGCACCCAGTATCCGTTGCGCGCGTGAATCTCCGCAAGCGGATAACGGCGGCTCGCGATGGCACTGAGTTGCACCCTGATGTGGCGGTAACTGCCGGACACGGCGCCCTCCGGCTCGTGATACGCGAGAGTGTAGCGCAGGCGAATACGCTCCACCATCTCGTTGAAGGACTGGCCCGCTTCCGAAGACTTCACCGCTTCGCCGCCCGTCGCTTCCGCAAGATGAAACACATCCGCGGGGGTGAAGTCGGGATTCGTGTAATGGCCGGCCTGGAGCGGCGCCGGACGGATCGCGCGGCCGACTACAATCGCGTTCAAACTGGTGTCGGCCTTTTCGAGTTCGCGAATCACTTTGCCGTCGGGCAGCATGTAGCTGATGCTCAGATTGTCGGTGAGGATGAGAATCGCGCGGCGGCTCTGCGCGGAAGCATGGCGATCCATGTATTCGGCGGAATCGAGCACCGCTTGATTGATCGCGGTGCCGGAACCGACGTCATGCGCGCGCTCGGCGGTGGAGATCTGGCGTGCGGTTTCGGCGAGGTTATCGCTGAACTCCTGGTGCACTTCGCTGCGCTTTCCAAACACGATGACGGCAACGCGATCTCCGGCGCTGAGGTGCTTCAGGGCATCGCGGGCGTCCTTGGCGATTTGGTCGAGCCACTTCTGCATGCTGCCGCTCACGTCCAGCAGCAGGATGAGCGACAGCGGCTGCGCTTCCTGGCTGCACGCCACCAGCGGCTGCACTTTATCCTCGTCCGTGACAACGAAATCGTCTTTGGTGAGGCCGTTGAGAATTTTGCCTTCATTGGTGACGAGCGCGTCGACGCGCACGTCAGCGACCGCGGTTTTAAAGACGGGTGTTTCGGACTGCGGCGCTGGCTGTGACGGAGCTGGCGGTGGTGCGGGCTGCGCCGCGGCGGGCGCTACCATCGAAAAAAGGGCCAGGATGAAGCACATTATCGCGGGTACGGCGGGGCATATCGACCACGGGAAAACGGCCCTCGTGCGAGCCTTGACAGGCATCGAAACCGACCGGTTGAAAGAGGAGAAAGAGCGGGGCATCTCGATCGATCTGGGCTTCGCGCACCTCGATCTTGCGACGAACTTGCGTCTCGGTTTTGTAGACGTACCGGGGCACGAAAGGTTCATCAAAAATATGCTGGCCGGGGCGAGCGGCATCGACCTGGTGCTGTTTGTGATTGCCGCCGACGAATCCATTAAACCGCAAACGCGGGAACATTTCGACATTTGCAGGCTGCTCGCAATTCCGCGCGGAATCGTGGTGTTGACCAAGGCCGACCTGGTAGATATGGACATTCTGGAACTCGTGCGGCTGGAAACAGAAGAATTCCTGCGCGGCTCGTTTCTCGAAAATGCGCCGGTGGTGGCCGTGAGCTCGACAACCGGCGCCGGTCTCGATACGTTGCGTGCGGAGCTGGCGCGTCTCGCCGCGGATGTACACGAGAAGCAGGCGTCGCGATATTTCCGCCTGCCGGTGGATCGCGCGTTTTCGATGCGGGGATTCGGCGCGGTCGTGACTGGGACGCTGGTGGCGGGCTCAGTGTCGGCGGAGCAGGATGTGGAGGTGCATCCGGGCGGCCGGCGGCTGCGCGTGCGGGGCGTGCAGGTGCATGGAGAGACAGTCCCGCGTGCGACGGCGGGGCAGCGCACGGCGTTGAACGTGGCGGGTGTGGACGCGGCAGAATTGCGGCGCGGGCTGATGCTGGCGGAAGCGGGGCGGTTCAACGCGACGACCGTAGTGGATGCGGCGTTTGAGCTGCTGCCTTCCGCGCGCGCGTTGAAGCACCGTGCGCCAGTACATTTTCACGCGCACACTGCGGAGATTGAGGCGGAGGTACGGCTGTTTAGCGGCGCAGCCACCATGAAGCCCGGCACGCGCGGTTTCGCCCGATTCGCGTTGCGCGAGCCGGCGCAGTTGCTGCCGGGCGACCGGTTTGTTGTGCGGATGTTTTCGCCGGTCGTGACGATCGGCGGAGGCGTAGTGCTGGATGTAGCGCCACCGCGGCGGGACACGGCGGAGCGGCTGGACAAGTTAGAACGCGGCATAGCGGCGGAGCGCGTGGCGCAGTTCGTGTCTGAAGCGAAGTACGGCATGAGCACGCCGGACTTGGTGGCGCGCACGGGTCTCACCGAAGCGGAGGTCGTGCACGCGGCTGAACAACCGGCGCTGATCGTGCTGCGGGAGCCGCATTTCTGGGTGCTGGACCGCACGTGGCTGAATGCGAAACTGGACGCATTGCAGGCGGCGCTGAAGGCGTTTCACCGCCAGAACCCGCTGGCGCCTGGAATGGCGAAAGAGGAACTGCGCAGCCGCGAGTTGACGGGCGCGCCCGCTTTTCTGTTGGACGCGATTCTGCGGCATGCGCGCACCATCGCTGTGGCGGGCGACGTGGTCCATCTGACGTCGCATCGCGTCGCGTTAAAACAGGACGAGCAGGACGCGACAGCAGCAATCGAGCGTGCGTTTGAAAGCGCGGGGCTGGCGGTGCCGGGTACCCACGACGTGCTGGCGAAAAGCGGCGTGGATGCGGCGCGCGCGCGAACGCTGTTGCAAATATTGGTGCGGGAAAAGCGCCTGGTGAAGGTTTCCGAAGAACTGGTGTTTCACGCTTCCGCGATATTGCAGTTGCGAAATCTTCTCGCGGAGCGCAAAGGAAAGCGTTTCGCCGTCCCGGAGTTCAAAGAATGGACAGGTATTTCACGGAAATACGCTATCCCTCTGCTCGAGTATCTTGACCGCGAGCGGTTGACGCGCCGGGACGGCGACAGCAGGATCGTTTTATGAGTGGCCGGTGCTCAAGCGCGCCGGGCCAGACTCATGATCAAGCTGATGATAAACAGCGCCACGAAGATCCAGAATATGACCTTCGCGACTCCCGCGGCCGCTGCAGCCAGCACGCCGAAACCGAGAATCGCCAAGATAATGGCGCAAATCAAAAAGAAGATTACCCAACCTAGCAGCATACGTATCTCCCGCTTATAGGACGCCATTTCCCGATCGGCTGTGTCGCAAAATGCGCCGAGCGCACAATCACGTTACAACCTTGCGTTACCCTGACGAGATTCATGGAACTTACGTTTTGGGGCGCCGCGCGCGCCGTCACCGGATCGATGCATCTGCTCAAAATCGAGGGCGCGCGATACATGCTCGACTGCGGTCAGTTTCAAGGCCGGCGGCGCGAAGCCGCGGAACTGAACGGCAGTTTTCCGTGCGCTCCGGAGGACGTGTCGGCGGTAGTGGTTTCGCACGCGCACATCGACCACACGGGCGTGCTTCCACTCTTCGTAAAGGAACGTTTTCACGGGCCGATCTATGCGACGCCGGCAACCGTGGACTTGTGCCGGCCGATGCTGCTCGATTCGGCGCACATACAAGAGAGCGACGCGGCGTATCTGAACCGGCGGCGGCATCGGCGCAAGGCGATCGGGGTCGAAGACGGTGCCGCGCCGGTCGAGCCGCTGTACACCACCCAGGACGCGGAAGCGGTGTTTCCGCTGTTCCGCAAAGTTTCGCTGCACGAAAAGACGGAACTGGGTGCCGGTGTGAGGTACGAGCCGTTCGACGCGGGTCACATGTTGGGTTCGACATTCGTGTTGCTGCGTGCCGAGGAGCGTGGGCGCGCCGTGCGGCTGCTGTATTCGGGCGACCTCGGGCGGCCGGGGCTGCCGATCATACGTGACCCGGAACCGCCGCCGGCTGCGGACTATCTGATCCTGGAAAGCACCTACGGCGACCGTTTGCATAAGCCGATTCAGGCCGTCAACGACAAGCTTGCCGAGATCGTGAAGCGCACCTACGCGCGCGGGGGCAAGCTGATTGTGCCCGCGTTTGCGGTGGGGCGAACGCAGCAGGTCGTGATGACACTGCACGAGCTGGTGGATGCGAAGGCGATTCCGGATCTGCCGGTGTTTGTGGATAGCCCGCTCGCCTTGGAAGTGACACAGGTATTCCGCAACCACAGTGAAATGTTCGATGGCGAGGCACGCGGGTTCTATAAAATCGGCGAAGAGCCGTTCGCGTTTCCGCGTCTGCGATATCTCCGCACCGTCGACGAATCCAAGGCGCTGAACGATTTGCATGGACCATATACCGTGATCGCGTCATCGGGGATGTGCGAGTCGGGGCGCATCCTGCATCATTTGAAGAACAATATCGGGGACCCGCGCAACACGGTGCTGCTGACGGGCTATCAGGCGGAGAATACGCTCGGGCGCAAGATCGAACAGAAGCGGCCGGAGGTGCCGGTCTTCGGCGAGATGATGC
>JAICMB010000552.1 GCA_025929455.1 Bryobacteraceae bacterium
CGAACGCCGTAGACCCGCTCATGCAGGTTCATGGCGACGCAGATGTGATTGGGGATGATGCGCACGCGGTCGCCGGGCGCGAAGTGCTGTTTCACGGCGTGGATGTCGACGAAGCCGTGCTCTTCGTTCATCTTGGTGAACACCGCGTGCGGCGCGTCGGGCAGATAGCCATACCCCGGTCCGGCGGTTGCGGCGGCGGTATCGGAGGAGAACGTCTTCGAACCGCCGTCTACGATCATCTGTCCGGGGCGCGCGGTGGAGACAACCGTAGCAACTATGGATGCGGCGCAGTCGCCGAAGGTGCAAGCACCGCTCGCGACGGTGTTGCGGTCGTTGAAGATGTACGTGCCCGGCCGTATTTCGTTCATGCCGGAGACTTCGTGGCTGTGCCACATGGTGGGCGTCGATCCGCCGCTAACGATGCGCGGTTCGAAGCCCGCGGCGCGCAATCCGCGCACGGCGCTTTCGATGAGGTTCGATAAATCGCGGAGAGCAGCGCGGCCCGCTTCGTCGAGAGACTTGATGTGTCCGGGATAGAAGGCGATGCCTTCGAAGCGTAGTCCGGGAAGGGAAGCAATGGACTTGGCGAGCGCGGGCAGAGCACCGGCATCGACGCCCACGCGGCCGAGTCCTGCCTCCATTTCGGCGAGCACGCCGAATTCGACGCCGGCGCGCTGGGCCGCCTCCGACAGTTGTTGCGCGACAAATGCGCTGTCGAGCGATACGGTGACGTTCGCCTCGCGTGCAACGTTTGCAAGACGTTCGACTTTTTTGCGCCCCACGGTCGGATACGCGACGAGTATGTCCGGCGCGCCGCTCGCGAGCATGACTTCCGCTTCACCAGGTTTGGCGACCGTGAGGCCGGCGGCGCCGAGTTCAAGTTGGCGGCGGCCTAGCGCGGGAATCTTATGCGTCTTCGTGTGTGGGCGCAGCCGCAGGCCGTGTCCGCGCGCATAATCGGCCATGCCGCGCAGATTGCGCTCCATCACGTCGACGTCGATGACCAGCGCGGGCGTGTCCAGTTCCGCGACCGTAGCGGGCAGCGCGGCAACGGGTTGCGTCTCTACCGCGCTCATGGCCGGAACCGCATCGCGAGCCGGCCGGAAGTGCTCTTATATTGCATTTCCATGTCCTTGGGTTTCACTTTGCCGTCCATCTGAAAATAGAGCAGGCCGGTGATCGGGTCGGTTACGGGCTTGTCCGGCAGAATCGCTTTCGTCAACACATCGAGTAGCGGGTTGTGCTTGGTGCGCACTGCTTCCTGTGATTTGAGTTCGCGTGCGCCACCATCCGTCGCGTCGCCGCCGCTACCGATGCCGCCGCCGTTGCCCGGTAGGCGCATGGGGCCGCCCATGGTGCCGGGCATGCCGCCGACGATCGGCCCATTGCCCTGACCGAAGCTGCCTCCACTGCGCGCGCCGCCCTGACCGACCACGAGCGTCGCCGAACCGGCGATCTGCGAGGGCTCGTACGGCTGTGAGCGCTCGCCGTCGTTGGTGTTGAGCAGCATGAAATCATCGCGGTCGATCTTCACCGGCTTATCCGTGAGCGGACGCACGGTAACTTTGACGACGACGATGCCTTGCGGCAGTTCGGTCTTGAGTGTGTCCTTGACCTGATCTTTGTCGAGCAGGCTCGCGGTAACTTCGACGACGTCGTTGGAGGTCTGCTCGAGAGGCAAACTCTTGTCCGCCGACGCGAAAAGAAGTCCGCAAAATGCAAAAGCCGGGATCACAAACCGCATACGTGCACTCCCAGGGGCATTATAACCGCGGGCCTCCGGGAGCGGCGTTAGGGAGGGCGTATTTGCGTTCGATCGCGACGATCTTCGCCATGCGGCGGCGGTGGCGCTCTTCACCGGAGAAATGCGCGCCGAGGTAGGTGCGCACGAGTTCCTTGGCGAGTTCGACGCCAATGACGCGGGAGCCGAGTACCAGCACGTTCATCTGGTCGTGCTCCACGCCCTGATGCGCCGAATAGGTATCGTGGCACAGGCCGGCGCGGATGCCCGGAACTTTGTTGGCCGCGACGCAGGCGCCGACACCGCTGCCGCAAATAAGCACACCTCGCCGGTCAGAGCCGCTGAGGACTTCGGCCGCGAGGGCTTCGGCGAAGTCAGGGTAGTCCGAAGGCGCGTCGTTGTAGGCGCCGACATCGATGATTTCGTGGCCGAGTCCGGCTACGTAGAGGAGCATGGCCTGCTTCAGCTCAAAGCCGGCGTGATCCGAACCCAGAACGATCTTCATTGTTCGCTATTGTCGCAAGCGGCACCGGATACGAGATCTTCGCCCACGTTCTGCATACAATTCTTGACAATTCGCACCAGTCACATGCGCTTTAATATTTGTGATGAAATAGCCGAAATGACTGTTGGAGCGCATCGCTCGTCGTATGCCGGAAACCGCACAAGCCGAATCGCCCGTTTACACAACCAGCTTTGATCGCCAAGTCGCCCTCGGTCGCCTGGGCGGCGATGAGGAATTATTGCGCGAGATCGCCGCGTTGTTCCTGGACGACTACGCCGTTTCCATCAAAGCGCTTAGAGACAGCGTGCGCCGGCGCGATGCACAAGCCGTTGAGCGCCTGTCGCACAGCCTGAAGGGCTCCGTTGCAAATTTCGGCGCCTCCGAAGCCGTGTCCGCGGCCTTTGCGCTCGAGAGCGCCGGGCGTCGCGGCGACCTCGAGACCGCTAGCGAACAACTCGCCGCGCTGGAAGCGGCGCTCCAGCGGCTGCGCCCCGAACTCGAAAACCTCGCTGCCTGACCATCACCCGGCGAGCCCGGGTACCCCTCCCATTCCGCGCGAGAGCCGAACGGCGCGTAGGATCGCCTGCGAAACGGCTTCCGCCGCTGCCACCCCGAGCACATTGAGGTCAGCCTGCTTGCCACCGGCCGAGGCCGCGATCATGACATCGCCGTCCACCGTCGTCCAAACGGGCGAAATCGTCTTCGCCACCCCGATACTCGCCAACACCGCCATTTTCTTCGCGGCGGTTTTGGTCAAGGCAGCGTCCGTTACGACCAGCGCCAGCGTCGTGTGTGAAAACCCTGGCCCGCGCCCTCCGGTGCGCAGCATTTGCTCCGCGGTGTTCACAAAGTCGTGCGAGTCCAGCGCCTTCCGCGCGCCTGCTATTACCGCGCCG
>JAICMB010000095.1 GCA_025929455.1 Bryobacteraceae bacterium
ATTGGTCACAAGTTGTTTAGTAACGCGGAACTTGAGAAGAACTGGCAGGATTTCGCCGCGAAACTCGGAGATCCGTCAATAGTCGATTGGCGCCGCACGGCTCCGATATGGGCTGGGTCCATTATTCAGGGCAATAAACTCTTAACTCAACAAGTGCCATTACGACGCGCATTTGAGGCTGTATCTGCCGCGGTGGGCTTGCCGTTTGCTCTTGCTGCAGCCAAATAACAATCCGGCGTGCATTGCGCCACAAGGCGGGCGGGTTCCGAGCATAACGTGGGGCGAGAGGCGCGGATTTCAACGCCTGCCGGCAGTGCCACATTACGCTCGGGACCGAGGAGGGGAAAACAGAGAGGTATGCTTACAGACTACGAGAGCGTTGATAACTGCTGCCCGCGAAAGCAGAACCTGCACAGTTCCGGCGAGTGCTTGCCAACCGAAAACCACTTTTGTCGCGGTGCGCAGGCCGCGCAAGCCATCAACGTTTGATAAAACTGTGCCATGATCGCAGGAAGCACAGACAGGCTACGGCTGCTTGTTTACGGGATCGAACGTAGGGGAATTCAAACGCCGGATGCAGATATCCAGACACCACGGGGTGAATTGATCTTCGCCCCGTTCGAGACGCCTGTCAGATTTCAGGATTTCGACGGTGTTATCTTCTTCCAAGGCATATTTGAGAAATTCGACACCAGGAGATCCGGCTATGACGGGGCCAGCCTTTCACACCAATGGTACCCCAATGAACTCGACAAGCGCACAAAGGAGGTAGAAGCCTTGCTGCGACGCGGCGGCCTCGTGTGTGCTCTGATTTGCAATCCCTTCATTGACATGGATACCGACGAGGGCAGAGATTTCCGTGGTACAGACCTGGCCAAGCGCCTGTTGAACGATGCAGGAATTCCAGGAATGGTAAGTGATTGATCGCGTTCCGCGGATTCGGCTGTTACGGGGTGAGCGAAACAGGGAATTTGTTCTGAGGCACAGCCTGGAACCGAAATACCTGGAAAGGGCACCACAGCCACTCCGCGATGTTGCAGTCCTGATCTTAGAGACCGGTGTGCGGCCGGGTGAAGCCGTGAGCCTCCAATGGTCCGACGTACATCTCCAGGCGGCTATACATGCGCAGTTCGGATACATCCGCATCCGGGGCGGCAAGTCTAAGAACGCAAACCGCAACCTTAGCCTGACGGCTCGCGCCGTGGAGATGCTGCGGAAACGGAAAGCCGAAGTGAAATCAGCGTTGGTCTTTCCAGGGGACTCGCCCGAGGCGCCAATCCTCGGGACCTCGCTAGATCATCAGCATGATGGCGTACGCGGTGCAATGGGGCTGCCTAAAGACTTCGTGATACATTCGTTAAGACACACGATGCTTACGCGTCTCGGCGAAGCCGGCGCCGACGCATTCACCATCATGCGGATAGCAGGCCACAGCAGCGTTACCGTCTCTCAGCGATACGTCCATCCCACTCCCGAGGGGCTGGAGCGTGCTTTCGAGCGGCTCGGGAGTCTCAACGCGGCGAAGTTCGAGCGGGCCGAATCGGAGGCGTTGGCGGAGGCCGTAGGAGCTATTGGAGTCCCCACAAAATCCCCCACACCACAAAAATGTCATTCTTCAAAATCCTCGCAAATCGTTGAAATAAAACGCACGGGCCCTTAGCTCAGCGGTTAGAGCAGCGGACTCATAATCCGTTGGTCGTAGGTTCAAATCCTACAGGGCCCACCAAATGCCGTCTCTTCCAAGCATCTATAATTCGCACTGGCGGAGCACGTGAAGGAGGACCTATGGGTAAGGATAGACTTCTGCGATGGTGTGCGGCAGCGGTTGCGCTAGTAGGCAGTCATGCGTATTCGCAACCGCCGGCCGGCGGGTCGCCGGCAGCGCGTCTCAATCCCGCAGCGATGCCTCGTCTCGGCACGGTGGATGAGCGCTTCCAGTCGTACAACGTCGAGATGGTCGAGGTCACCGGCGGCCGGTTTTGGAAGCCCTACAAAGATGTCAGCGCGAACCGGAACGCTCAAGCTTCCGGCACGAATGATAGCTCAACTCCCGCCGGCATGAACCCCAACCTGTTTCAACACCGGCCGCCCACCGACCTTGCCAACACCCGTTTGCGCAAACTTGCGGCGGCGCTCGGACCGGCATACATGCGAGTGAGCGGGACTTGGGCGAACACCACTTACTTCCAGGATTCTGCCGGACCCGCTCCCCGGACGGCACCGAAAGGTTTCAGCGGAGTGTTGACCCGGCAGCAATGGAAGGGCGTCGTGGACTTCTCACATGCGACCGGAGCAGCAATCGTCACATCGTTTGCGACCAGCCCGGGAACACGGAACGCGGCCGGTGTTTGGACTCCGGCACAGGCGCGGGAGTTGCTCGCCTTCACCAAATCGATTGGCGGTCACATCGCTGCGGCGGAGTTCATGAACGAGCCAACGTTCGCTGCGATGGGCGGCGCACCCAAGGGCTACGATGCGGCGGCCTACGCGCGCGACATTGCAGTCTTCCGGCCGTTTATTAAGAAGGCCGTACCGCATCTGATCTTCCTTGGCCCCGGTTCGGTTGGCGAGGGCGGCCGATCCGGGAACGCACCCGGCGGCGGCATGATCACAACGGAGGACATTCTGAAGGCCACCGGGCCCGTGTTCGACGCGTTTTCCTATCATCTCTATGCAGCCGTCTCCAAGCGTTGCGCTGGCCTGGGGTCGTCGCTACAGGTGTCGGCGGCTGATGCGATGTCGCGCGAGTGGTTCTCGCGCATCGATGCGGTCGATACATATTATGCGGGTCTGCGGGATCGCTTCGAGC
Organism: Bryobacteraceae bacterium; assembly: GCA_025929455.1. The sequence continues at coordinate 2,810 of JAICMB010000095.1, forward strand.
CCGGCAAGCCGCTCTGGATCACGGAAACGGCCGACGCGGCGTGCGGCGGCAATCCTTGGGCTTCCACGTTCCTGGACACCTTCCGTTACGTGTATCAACACGGACGCCTCGCCCAGCGCGGCGTGCAAGTGATCGCACACAACACGCTGGCATCTAGCGACTACGGCCTGCTCGACGAAAACACGTTCGATCCGCGCCCCAACTATTGGGTCTCGCTACTGTGGCGGCAACTCATGGGAACGACAGTTCTCGACCCCGGCCCTTCTCCGTCGCAAGACGTGTATCTGTTTGCGCACTGCCTGCGCGGTCACCCAGGAGGCGTCGCGGTGATCGCGATGAACACGGACCGGCAGGCGGCGCACGACATCCAAATCGCGACGAAAGCGCAGCGGTATACGCTCACGGCCAAGCAACTGGAAGGCTCCGCCGTAGAGCTTAACGGCACGACTTTGCAACTCGGCGCCGGCGATAGTGTGCCGGCTCTGACGGGCATGCAAGCAGCCGCAGGCAGCGTGAGCCTCGCGCCGGCGAGCATAACGTTCCTCGCATTTGAGAACGCGCAGAACAGCAGTTGCCGGTAACCGCAGCGGCATAAGGCCGCAAGTTTGTTGTGGAGCACCGAAAATTCGAGGACCATTTTCCGGACCAGCTGCAGATCAAGAATTGCACCGCTCGGCCTCATGACATAATCGGAGTGCGCGCGCCCGTAGCTCAGCCGGATAGAGCGATTGGCTTCGAACCAATAGGCCGGGGGTTCGAGTCCCTCCGGGCGCGCCAACTAACCAAAACGCACAATCATGCAAAGGGTGCCCGACGAAAAAGGCGATAACGATGACGGAAGAAGCCCGGCAACAGCATATCGCAACCGCCACCGCGGACACCGAAGAAGTCTTGCAACTTGTGTTGCAGCTCAATAACGTCCAACCTCCGCTTGATGAATGGGAGATTGTGCTTTGGCGAAATTTGATTTCTCAACTTGTCAGATTTTGGTCTCAGCAGATCATATATTCGGCTCAAGGGAACACGATGGCCGCTGCCTGGATGGCGCGGAATGTACTTGAGCTCATGATTTGGATTCAGTACTGCACGAACTCAAAGGAAAACGCAAAAACGTTTTTTGAGGATAGGGCGCGCGACGCTTTTAACCTGCTCGATGGTCTTGCATCATTAGATGATCCTACCTTGTTTCCCGAATTGGATATAAAAGCGCAAGTCGATGCGACAAAGAAACGAATGGTAACGGCATTTACTGCGGCAGGATACACAACTCTGGAGGACAGCTACAGCAGGGTTCATAACGCGGCCAGAGCTGTCGGTTGGGAGATACCTTTTCAGGCGTTCAACAGGTTTCTTTCAAAGTTCGCGCATCCCACGGCGATGATGCTGTTCTCAGAATCGGAATCGCAAGACATGGCCGAAATGCATCAGATGTTTGTAATCATGGCATGTATATTCGCGTCGGCGGCGGCAGGCGTGTTCAAAAATTACTGTTCTTTGTTGACAGAATCATGAGGTCGGTGCGAACTCACGCCCGCGGTTCCGTAGTGCGCACGGGCCCGCGTACGTGGGTGCGCCAGGTGTGACCGAACGCGATGAGCGCGGCCGGTTTCCGCTATCCCGCGATCATTCGCACAATTTCGACGCCCGCCCACACGAAATAGGCCAGCGCCAAGTACCAGCGCACCTCTTCGGAAAAGCCGCCCCAGAATCCGGCGCTGAAGGGCACGGCGGAGAGAGCAAACTGCACAACCCTCCGGGCGCGCCATACCCAACGTAGAAGCCGCCGCACACGCTCACGATTTCGGTTGGCCGAGCAACTCCACCCGCCGTGCCTCCGGCAGCTTTGCAGCCGTAAAGGCGGCTTCCAGTTCCTTCCGATCGGCCGCGGACTTGGTGTACAGCTTCGCAATGGCGCGCTGCGCGGATTCGACCGTACGCTCCTCCAATTCCCTCGCCAGAAATTGCGTGCGCCGGTCCGCTTTCTTCTTTTCATTCGCGGCAACTGCCGCCTCGTGCTGCTTTCGGGCGGCTGCGCTCGTCGTGCCCGGCGGGAATTGCGTGGCTCCGTCCAGCGCCGGCGGAACGTTCAGCATGGGCGCGTCCTCGGGGCCGAACTTGGGGTCCTTGATGCTGTCGATGTCGCGGAGTACGCGGCACCAGCTTTCGATCAGTTCGCGGCGCGCGGCCAGCCGCTCTCTCGTCTCCGACAGCGCAAGAACGTCCACCTCCTCCAGATCGTCGACGGCCTTCGACAGATGCGCGATGCCGCGGCTCTTGTCAAAAGCGTCGAGCTCGGTACTCGCACCGGCGATCTTATCGCGCATGTTCGCTCCTTTCGAGCCCGCGGATATCTGCGCCAGAGCGCCTGGCAGCAGCGCCCCCACGGCAACGAACCACGCCGCAGCAGACATGGTGGTCATAGAACAATGGTCGTACCGCCCGCGTTGACGGTTCCGGAAGATGCGGACGTGACATTCGCCGTCGCGAGAGCCCCGGCCTTGCTCGCCGCCAGCACACCTGCGGCGGTGCAAGTCTGGATCTGGTGAAGCGTCGTGAAGTGGCGGAAAGTGCCACCGTGGAGTGCGTACTCCCAAGGGATCGTCCAGACGCCACGCCCGGCAGCGGCCGCGGGACCGGCGGGCGGAGCGCTTAGAAATCCCAGAATGATCGTATCGATGCCGTCAATCTTCGTTCCGAAGCCGGGCCGCACTGCCGGCGTGGCGGATGCCGCGCCGCCCGGTCCGCCGGGAGGAACCACGCCCGAGATATGGCCCCTGCCGGCATTTGGGGCGAAGACGCCGGACGCCGCCAACGCGCTATCCAGTTCGCGGATATCGATGGCGTGAAAATTGACCGTATCCGGCGCGATGAAAATGTCGGTGTGCATGCCGATCAAAACGCAGTTGACGCGATGCAACGTATCCCTCCGCCGCATCTTTACTCCCGTGGGCGCGATGATATTGAACGTAATGCTGGCCGTGCAACCGCCGCCTGTCGCTGTCAACGTGACCGTCTCAGCGGTGCTCGGTGCGCGATACACGATTGTCGCGCCGGTGTTACTGGACAAATGTCCTTGGCCGGCGAGCGTCCAGTTCGCCTCGCCGAGCGAGAACGTTACGCGCACGCGTTCGCCCACGCCGATGTCCGTCCGCGCACGATTAGACGGCTGCGTCATGATGGTTTCGGAAGTGATCTGACATGTCACACAGGGCGTCGCGGCGCCCGGTGCGGGCACGGCAGCAGGCGTCGCGCTGGGACCCGCGCCGCCCCCGGCCGCACTGGAACCGGGGCCCGGCGTTGCAGATCCCGCGGGGTTTGACGCCGCGTTCGTCGTCGGAGCGGGATTGTTCGGAGTCGCGCAGCAAGACATCAGGATGTCACTCGTGCCAGGTATCGCTGCATCGCGAGCAGGTACGCGCGCGACCGTTCCATCAGCCGCTGCACGCGCGCCGCCGCATCGTCCGTATCGCGCCTCTGCGGCTGAATCCACGAATACATAGGATCGGAAAGGACCATATGCCCAAACACGAATTTAAGCAGGAACAATAACGCGGCGCCGCCGGGTGTGTTGCAGCCGGCTTCCACGGCATCCTTTTGTGCGGAAACGGCCAGCATTTGAACCGCTTCGCTATCGATAAAATCGGCACGCTGCGGATGCAGCCATTCGACAAATGCCAATGCCTTGCTGTCCAAGTTCGTGCCTACCTGATGCAGTCGCTCCGCGGAGAGTGTCGCCGCGCGTTCGAGTACCGCGCCGCCATGTTCCCGCCGCTCGCCATAGGCGCGGTCGAGATAGGCCAGCACATGGAAATGCAGCAAGCGCGCCCGCTCCACTTCGGCCACGCCGGAGTTCGCGTCCAGATATGGACCAAGCCACCGATATAGCGGGTCCGTATCAAAACCGCACCCGAGGGACATCATCAACTCGAGATAAAGCTGCACGCCGCGGTCCTGAAAAAAGCTTTGCTGCCGCGCCGCGATCAGACCGTCGCGCGCCAGTTTCTCGAGCCCGGCCCGCCCAGCCGCGCCGGCCAGAGGAGGGTCGTAAACTTGAAGGTGCGCCACCGCACGCGCCACGTACACCTCTCCGGAGGCGTCCGCCATGGTGTCGAACTGTTCTTGCCGGATCAGCACGGGATCGTTACATCATTGTAAGTTGAACGTGGCCGCTATGCGCGGCATTCTTACCCGTGCGGTTCGGTCGTCCGCACGGACCCCCGCACGTGCGTGCGCCAGGTGTGCCCGAACGCGATGAGCGCGGCCGGCTTCCGCCACCCCGCAATCATGCGGACAATTTCGACGGCGGCCCATACGAAATAGACCAGCGTGATGTACCAGCGCACTTCTTCGGACAGGCCGCCCCAGAATCCGGCGCTGGACGGTATCGCCGAGAAGGCGAACTGCACAACCCACAGCACGAACAGCGCCGCGGCCTCCCACCATTCGAGAATCATGTTGATCAGAAATAGCAGCCCGACCAGCGCCTGACCAATGGTCATGAGCAGTTCGATCTCCTGCTGCTGATCGAACGGGATTGCGCTCGGCGTACCGCGGCTGATCGAATACACGATCGGCAGCATGGCGAAGAGCAGCGTCCACTGGTTGATGTTGCTCGACACCATGTTCATCAGCGCCATCGGCGCGCGTACGACGGTACGGGCGAAATAGAACGTCGATGCCATTTCCGGAAATTCGGAGACGAACGGTGCCACCCACTGAATGAAGACGAAGTCGCTGATACCGGCAATCCCCGCAAGCGCCAGCAGGCTCGCGAGAAACGGCTCAGCCGTGAAATAAATCAGCAGGCCGCCCGCGACGAAACACAACGCGATTAACGCGATGCGGCGCGGGCGCGGCGAGAGCACGATCGCGCGCGGGATGCGTTCCAGTTCTTCGATGCCTTCCTCTTCTTCCGGCGGCATCTTCTGCAAAATGTACAAATATGCGGCGTAGATCAGGATGAGGACCGCGGCGTCGATCAGGTCGACGCTGTCCTTCCACCAGATGATCGCGGCGTAGAGCAGCGGCAGAAACAGACCGACGACTTCGACGCTGTGCGATTCATCGAGCACGATCCTGCGCAACGGTTGGCCGGTGTTGCGGCGATTGAATATCGCGGCGGCGCAATAAATCATCGGCCATCCGAGTCCGGTGAGCAAACGCAGTGCGCCGGTCAGATTCGCGAGCAGAAACGGGACCTGTTGATGCCACGCCAACACGGCTTCCACCGCGAACTCCGGCAGCGTCTGCATCCACGCGAGAATGGCGAGCGCGAAGCCCTGCGCGATGAAGAACTGCGCGGATTCCGCCGCCCATGCGATCAGCAATGCCGCGATGAGAATACACGGCGTGGTCCACGCGGCCGTCCACGGATTCACGTGGCGGATCGGCTCCGCACCGGCCGCGATCAGCAGCGCGAACGGCAGCGCTTTACTCAAACGACACTCCCGCGTCCGGTTTAACGACGGAGTGCTTTTCGAACTCGGGGCTCTTGGCGGGGAAATCGGTGCGGTAGTGCGCGCCGCGGCTCTCGCGGCGGGCCAGCGCGGTCATCGCAATCAATTCGATAACGGCGTGAATGTTGCGGCGCTCGTAATCTTCCAGGCCGGCATCGGTTTCAAGGACCTCCGCGGCGTCCTGCATGCTTTCGAGCGCGGAGGCCAGCGTCATGCCGTCGCGCAGGATGCCGCACTGCTCCCAGGCGATGTCGCGGAGCGCGGATTCCGATGCGCGCGGGAAGCGTGGGGCCTCGCGCCTGGTTTCCGGCGGCGGACCGGCCGCTGCTCCACGCATGACGCGTCCGGCACGAGCGCCAAACACCACGCCCTCAAGAAGCGAATTGCTCGCCAGGCGGTTGGCGCCGTGCACGCCGGTGCAGGCGGCTTCGCCGGCCGCGAACAACCGCGCGACACTGGCGCGTCCATCGAGGTTCGTCCGAATGCCGCCCATCGCGTAATGCGCCGCCGGGTGCACGGGCGCGAGGTCCTGCGTGATATCGATGCCGTAATGCAGGCACGTCGTGTAAATGCGGGGAAAGCGCGTCCGTATGTGGGCGGCGTCGAGATGACGCAGATCGAGATAGACGCAATCGCCGCCGTTCTCGCGCAACTCCTGCGCAATCGAACGCGAAACCACATCGCGCGGCGCCAGTTCGGCGAGCGGATGCAGGCGCGTCATGAACCGCTCGCCGCGCGCGTTGCGCAGGTACGCGCCTTCGCCGCGCAGCGCTTCGGAAAGCAGAAACCGCGGCGCGCCCGTAACGTGCAGCGCCGTGGGATGAAACTGTACGAATTCGATGTCGCCGATCGTGGCGCCCGCGCGATATGCCGCGGCCACGCCATCGCCGGTCGCAACCGCGGGATTGGTGGTTTCGCGATACACACGGCCGAGTCCGCCGGTGGCCAGCAGCACCGCCCGCGCGCTGATCGCGAACAGCTCGCGCGATGCGCCGTCCAGCACCAGCGCGCCTGCAATAGAGCCGTCACTCGCGCGGAGCAGATCGGTCATAGCGGAGAAGGTCGCGAACTGTACGTTCGACAATGATGATGCTTTGCGCTGCAGCGTGCGCGCGATCTCGCGGCCGGTGGAATCGCCATGCGCGTG
>JAICMB010000406.1 GCA_025929455.1 Bryobacteraceae bacterium
GTGAAGGGATCGCGCGAAGAGGCGCCGAACAGTAATGACGCGCATACGCGGGCAACCGCTAGAGAACCCGCAACGCCAATCGCAACGCCAGTAGCTAGCAGGAGCGTGGCTTGCTTCATGATCATGCGGACGATCTGACCGCGCGTGGCGCCTAGCGCCATGCGAACGCCGATTTCGTTCTGCCTGTTTTCGGCCTGATACGCCAGGATCCCGTACAGTCCGATCACCGCGAGGAACACCGAAAGCACGCCAAAGAAACCCGAAAGTGCGGCCAGCAGCCGTTCGCGCGTGAAGCCATCGGAAATCTGTTGCTGCAACACGTGAAATTCCATGCCGATTTCGGGATGCCATGCGGTGACGCGGCGGCGCACGGCGGCCTCCACAGCAGATAACGGTACCGCTGACCGGATGTACATCAGGACATCATCGCGGGAAGACGGAAACTGATCCGCGGGCGCGTAAGCCATCGGTGGAGTCGGGTCTCGCAGATCGAAATATTTCGTATCTTTGGATATTCCGACGATCTGATATTCGGCGGCCGGATAGTTCGGCTCAGCGATGCTGCGAAATGTGCGCCCGACAGGATTGGCCCCCTGGAAATACAGGCGCACGAATGTCTCGTTCACAATCGCGACTTTCGGCGAATTCGCGGTATCCGTGTTGCTAAAATCGCGCCCCGCGAGAATCGGCGTTTCGAGAGCCGCAAAATACCCGGGGCTGACCCACGTGAACCTGCTCCAACCGTGTTCGCTGTTGGCATTTACGCCGAGGCTCCACATGCCGCCGCCGACGAGGAAATTGCTCGTGGATGCTGCGGATTCGACCCCCGGAATCGAGCGCACCTGGTCGAGTAATTCATGCTGATAAGAAAGCGTTGCCGCAGCAGGGATGGGTCCGTGCGAGAAGTCGAATGCCGCCGTGAGTATGCCGCGCTCGCGGAAGCCGGGATCGAGCGTAACTAGCCGGCGGAAACTGCCGATAAACAGCAGCGCGCCCGCCAATAGTGTGAGTGAAACCGATACCTGCATGACCACAAGCAGACCTTGGAAACGAAACCGGTTCGGACCCGCCGTGAGCCCGCGTGTGGTGGTCCTAAGGGTAGCAGCGGGCCCCGTTGCTGAACTGCGTATGGCGGGTACGATGCCGAGCAGCATGCACACGGCTGTCGAGATCGCGGCCGTAAACGCCAACATGCGCCAATCGAGGGGCACGCGAAGATAGATGGGACTATTCTCCGTGCTGAGAAAGCGAATCACGGCAGAACTGAGGACGCCGGAAAGACATAAACCTAGGCCGGCGCCCGTGACGGCCAGGAGCGCGCTTTCCGAGAGTGACTGCCGGATCAGGCGGCCGCGGCTGGCTCCGAGCGCCACACGGACTGCGAACTCACGATGCCGTGTATTGGCACGGGCGAGCACGAGGTTGGCAAGATTGGCACAAGCGATCAGGAGCACGAGACCCGTGACCGCAAGCAGAAGCTGCAGGGAGCTATCGTAATTTTCGCGGACGCGGCTGATGCCGGTTGCGCCGGGAACGGCCTCCAAACGAAATTGACGATAACTTTTGAGGGAGTCTGCGTTGTAGCCGGTCGGTTCCGTGGCTTGCATGAGCGCGCTACTGAGCGCTTGCAGTTGCTCGGATGCTTGCGCGATCGTCCAGCCGGGTTTCAGCCGGCCCATGACATTGATCCAGAAAACGTCGCGGCGGCGGTACCCGCTGTTTGGCGGCAAACCGGCACAGAGCGGAGCCGCGATATCGAACTTGCGCCCCACTTCCGGGCCTGTAAATGCTGCTGACGTTACGCCGACGATCTCGGCAGGGCTGCCTTCGATTACGACGCGCCTGCCGATGACCGACGGCTGGCCGGCAAACTGGCTTTGCCAGAAGTCGTAGCTGAGGACGACGCCGGGATTCGAACAGCCGGCCGGGTTATCGTCTTCCGATCCCAACAAACGCCCTGCGGCTGGTGCGAGTTGCAGCGTCGCAAAGAAGCCGCCGCTCGCCAGGAGAACATCGGCGGTGCGCGACTGAGCGCTCTTGCCGATGTGTGCACTCTGGAAATTCCAAGCGAAGATGCCGGAGAACGCCTGCTGATGCCGCTGGATCTGCTCGAAAAGTGGATAGCTGAGATTGTCGGGATAGTGCGAAACGCCCCAGCCGTAATTTCCGCCCCGAATCTCGATCAGCGCCAGACGGCCCGGTTGAGCGACGGGCAGAGGGCGAAGGCGCACGGCATCGAGCAGTTGGAAAATCGCGGTGTTGGCGCCGATGCCGAGCGTGAGCGTCGCGATGGCTGCAACTGTGAACGCAGGGCTTTTCGCAAGAGTTCGCATCGCATAGCGAAGGTCCTGGAGAGCCGATTCGAGCCACAGCGTGCCGCGCGCGTCCCGGCACTCCTCCTTGACTTGTTCGATGCCGCCAAATTCATGGCGCACGCGACGCCGCGCTTCCTCCTCGCTCAGGCCGGTGCTTGTTAGGGCTGAGATTCTTTCTGCGATGTGAAATTGGAGTTCCTTGCTTAGGTTGCGCTCGAATTTATTGCGCTGAAAAAGCTGTCGCCACCAGGTCACTGGGTGCCCTCCTCATTGAAGTCGAGAATGAGGCCGACCGCTACAGCGAGGCGGCGCCAACTCGCAGCGTCCGATTCGAGTTGGGTGCGGCCCTTCGGAGTCAGCCGGTAGAACTTGGCCTCCCTGCCCGTACCGGTTTCTTTCCAACTCGCTTTGAGCAAGCCGCGGTTTTCCAGCCGATGCAGAGCGGGGTACAGCGAGCCTCCTGGGACCTGGACAACATCGCGCGATATCTGCTGGAGCCGTTGCGCGATCGCGTAGCCGTGTAGCGGGCCAAGCGCAACGATTTTCAGAATGAGCAGGTCTAGCGTCCCTTGCGGAAGCTCGGATCTTTCCGGCATAGGCTTTACTTCTACCTATTTGTACTCCCAAACAGATAGAAGTGCAAGGTATTGCGACACCGTGCGCGTACGGATTTTGGCGGCTACTTGCGAGCGCGGCGCAGCGCCAGCAGCCCAAAAGCGAGCAGCGCGGTCAAATAGGTGGCGGGCTCGGGGATCGCGGCCGGCGTGATCACCGGGGGATCATCGGGCGCGCCGGCGCCGTAACCGCTGTAGGACTGGAACCCGGCATCGGTCTCGATCGCGGTGAGCGCGCGCCCGGTGTTTACGATGTGCAGCACGACCTCGTTTTGCTGCAGGTATGGCGCGACGTCCGAATACACTGATGCGATCGCCGCGACCGGGATGGCGAAGCCGTTCTGAGTAAATTCGGACGCGGCTGCTTTCGTCGAAGAGTGCGGCGACATGATGCTGCCGTCGGGCGATGATAGCCAGTATTCGAAGGCGGTGTCGAGGTACCAGGACCGGCTGCTGTTGTCGTAGCCGGGCAGCGGTGTCTCGTCCGCAGGGGGCGTGAACAGAAGATCCCAGCGGAACTGATCGGGCAGGAGCGGTGCGTTGCCGGACCAGGTGTTGGCGGCGTGCCACTCATAAGAGGCGTCGCTGAAGATGATGTCCATGCGCGCGCCCGGCGGCAGCGGAGCGTTCAACGTTTCGGCGCGCATCGCGATGCCGGCTATACACAACAGTAAAGCGGCTCTGTACATATTTCGGTGCCTCCCGAGCTACTTAGACTATGAAGTCCCAGCATGTGTTTCGCGAGTACCGTACGAACGGGACGTTAGTTTGTGTAGTTCTATTCCGTCGCTTGGAAAGGGGATATACGACCGGGAGACAAATCATGATTGGCATTCAGTATGTGATGGACGAGAGACGCCGAAGATGGCCGTCCAAATCGATCTAAAAGGCAGCGACCGTTGTAGGAAGACATTGAGGATGTGCTTGTCCGGAGTCGCTTGCGGCGGTTCCGCATCCTAGTTCTGTGACCGCTTGAATATTTTGCAATAACACAATCCGATTTAAAACTGTTTTCGTTTGTACTGAGGGCATGGCTCGTCCAGCCCTGCGCATTGAAGTGTCCGCCAAGGATCAGAAAGAACTCCGAAAATGTCTCAGCGGCGGAGTCCA
>JAICMB010000453.1 GCA_025929455.1 Bryobacteraceae bacterium
CCCGTTCGCGATCTTCTGCATCTCGCTTTCGATGCGCTGCACTTCGCGCTCGCCGAGCGTGTGTATTTCGGCCGCGGTCATGTTTGTTGTAGTGAGCCGGCGGATCAGAATTGCGTAATCCTGCTTGCCGCCGGGAATTGAGCTCAAGCTGTCGGTGGGGCGCACGTGCCGGCTGTACGTGTTCGCCATGTAGTCGTGCAGCTTGTGCCAGGCGGGCAGGAAATCGGAGTTGTACGCCTGCGTTCCCTCGGCCATTAGGTGCTGCTGCTCGGATTGCGGGATGTTGGACGGAAACGCGCGGAACGGCTTCAAGAGCGCGGTGTGGGCAGCGTCCTGATTCATCTGCGTCGTAAGCTGCTCGAGGATGAGATCGGCGACGATCTTTGGCTGCATGACGCCGCTCGCGATGGCTTCGTTCATGATGCCGATGTTCTGATCCACATAAGAGGGGACCTGGCGCAGCCGCGCGACGATGTTCTCGTAGTCGTGCACGTTGCGCGCGGGCATGCGGTCGACTGTGGCGTAGACGCGGTTGTGGAACCCGAAAAGCTGGCCCACGCGCAGCAGGTGCATGTCCAAGTTCCACGCCGCCAAGCGCAAGTGGAAATCGTAGTCCACCAGGCGCGCCGTCAAGCGGTCCTCCGGGGAGAGTCCCGTCTGCGGGAACCGCTGCAGTTGGGCGAGTCGTTCCTCGAAGAACTGCTTGCGATGGCCGCGCCCGGCTTTGGACCAGTCCGTCCAGCGGTCGTCATATTGGTGGCGGCCGATTGAAGTGGCAAACTCCGGGTTGTTCCGTACCATTTCATCGAACGTCTGCTGAAAAAACGCATCAATCGACTGCGCGTTGGCCAGCGGCGCCAACGCCAGAGCAATCACAAGCAGGCCGCGAAACATTAATTAGAGATTAACGCCGGCTCGCAGCCCCGCAACTTCTGAGAGGTTTCAAAAACGCGCGCACTTCCTTGGCAGGGAGAGGTGTACCGAGCCGCATGAACGAGTTCGCCCGCCGCCTTTGGGTGCTGATCGGGCCTTATCACAAAACGCTGTATCGCTATGCCGGTGGCGCGGTCGTGCGCCAGGCCATGGTGGTGGGCGGCGGCTATCTGCTCGTTTGGGTATTGCGCGCGGCGATGGGGCACACGGCCGTACCCGCATGGATGTTCGTGGCCGCGCTGATTGCGTTCGATGCGGGCCTGTTGCGCCTTGACCTCGGCCTCAACTGGATGTTCGCTTCGCGCGTGAGCTTTCCGATGTTCGGGTTTCTGCGCTCCAAAGCGCTCGCGAACGTGATGCAGATGCCGCAGGCCTGGCACCAGCGGCAACACTCCGGCGAGCTTGCCGGCAATGTGAATAACGGGGTCGGACGCGTGGTGCAGACCTCCGAAGCGCTGGGCCGCGAACTGTTGCCGGGCATCATTCGTACGGTCCTCAGTCTCGTGCCGCTGGTATGGTGTAGTCCGTATACGTCGCCGCTGGTGACGGCCGCCGCCGTCGTCTTCGCGTGGCTGACGTGGCGGGAAAACATTGCCCGCCGTCCGTTCCGCCGTTCGCGGCAGGATCGCTACGCCCGCGATTTCGGCATGTTCTCGGAATGCGTCGAATACGTGCAGCCGATCACCGCTTTCGGCCAGACGCGGCGGATTCTGCGCAGCTACGACGAACTGCAGGACGGTATCGCGGCGCAAGGCATAGAGGAGATGTGCATTGCGCGCCGGTTTTCCTGGCAGCGCAGTCTGTCGCTGAGTGTCGCGAAGCGCGCTTGCCTGGGCATCTGGCTGTGGCAGTTTCGCGCTGGAGCGCTCGATGTCGCGATGGTCATGTACCTGGGCATGCTGCTCGAAGACCTGTTCAACTCGTTCTCCGGGTATGCCAGCCTGCTCGAACGCGTGCAGGACGGCCTGGAGCCCGCTCGCGCGTTGTTCGGACTTCTCGACGAGGGCTCCGCGCGCGAACTCGACGCGCCTGCCGCGCCTGTTGCCGTTCCGGACTCCATCGAGATCGAGCTGCGAAACGTACACTTCGCGTACGGCGACGGGGCCGCTGTCCTGCGCGACTTCAGCCTCAGCGTCGAGGCTGGGTCTGTTATCGGCATCGTCGGCCGTTCCGGCGCGGGCAAAACCACGCTGCAGCACCTGCTGTCGCGAACGTACGAAGTGGACGAGGGTCAGATTCTCATTGGCGGTCAGGATATACGCACGTGGCCGCTCGAACAGTTGCGCGGTGTATTCGCGCCCGTATCGCAAAACGGCGGCGTATTCCTTTCGGGCGAGAACATCCTCGAGACAATTCGTTTTGCGCGGCCGGACGCGACCGTTGAAGACGTAATCGATGCCGCGCGTTGCGCGTGCATTCACGCCGACATTCTCCGGATGCCCGACGGCTACCACACGCGCCTGGGGCAGCGCGGCGCGACCATTTCAAAAGGTCAGCAGCAACGGATGGCGCTCGCGCAGGCGCTGATCGCGCTTGCCGATCGCAAGGTTCTGGTGCTCGACGAATTTACGAGCGCGCTGGATGCGCGTACCGAGCAGGAAGTGCTCACGAACATCGCGCCGCGGCTGCGCGGCAAGACCGTCATGATCATTGCCCACCGCCTTGCCACGCTGCGCAAAATCGCCGACCGCATAATTGTGATCGATCGCGGCGGGATCGCCGAAATGGGCGCGCATGAGGACCTGCTGCACCGCGGCGGATCGTATGCCGAACTCGCTCGTCTGCAAGCGATCGCGTGACCTTAGAGCTCACGAACGGCGTCCCCCGCCAACGACCTAACCGGGCGCGCCGGAGGCCGTCGATGTGAGAGGGGAAGCGCGAGACGTTCTGCGCCCGCGTGTTAGCATAAGGAAAATTCCCGGAACAGTTTACCGCTCGTATTCGTTCTGAATTTTTGGAGTTTTCTCCCCTCCGAGGCAACGATGCAACGTTTCCAATCGGCTACAGCCGTCCTCTGCGCCGCTTTAACGATTGCGCCGCTCGCGCCGGCGCAGGACCGCACGCCCGTTCTGCAAGACCCGCACGGATTTCTGCGTACGTATGAGCCCACGGTGGCCCCGCCGCTCGATCTATCGAACTCTTCGCGGCTCGACGCGCTGATGCGTGCGGGCAATATCTATTTGTCGCTGCAGGATGCCATCGCACTCGCGCTCGAAAACAACCTCGATATAGCCCGTGAGCGCTATGGAACCCTGATCGCTGAAACCGATCTGAAACGCGCGCGGGCGGGCGGCGCACTCCGCGGCGTCAATCAAACCGTGACAACGGGCGCGCAGAGCGCTACGGGCGGGCTGTCGCTCAACGCCCTGTCGAGCGGAAACACAGGTAATGGCAACTCCCTCACGTCCAGTGGATCGAGCACCGGCGGCGTGAACGGCATCATTTCGCAGCTCGGTCCTACTGTCCCGAACCTGGACCCAGTCCTCACCGGGCAGATTTTCGCCGGTCACTTCACGAGCATTCAAACCAGCGCCTTCATCTTCGGCACCAACGCGCTCGTGCAGCAGAACAACGGCTATAATTTCGGGATCCAGCAGGGCTTCCTTTCCGGCGCCCAGGCGCAGATCTTCTACGGTTCGAATTTCATTAATCAGAACTCCGCCCGTCCCGACCTAAACCCCTATACGACCGCCTCGATGGAAGTCGTCGTCACCCAGCCACTGCTGCAGGGTTTCGGATTCGCGGTGAATAATCGCGAAATTCGTATCGCCAAAAACAACATCAATATCTCCA